>NZ_PJBM01000236.1:0-36425 GCF_002836075.1 Shewanella sp. GutDb-MelDb
ATGTGATGCAGCAGATCGATAGAGGCTTGGGTTGCCTTGATGTGCTTTTCAAGTGGGTGATTATGCATATCTGAGAACTTACTACTCGGGTCATGCTGAAATGCCAGCAAAAGCCCACTGCGTGCACTTGCGAGCTCATTAAGAACTTTACCCGCTCTAATGCTGTGCTGCATGCCCTGAGTGTAAAGTTCCTCGATAGAATCTCCCGCATCTTGCATGCCAGTGATCCCCTTATACCCGAGGAGTATAAAAGAGATAACCGTAAGAAAAACAATTAATTTGAGCTGAAACCGAACCGACCTTACTTGCTGAATAAAACCCGTCCCTTGTGTGTTGGAGCTTTGAATACTGCGATTCTCCGCTTGAGCTATTAAAGCAGACATAATAATTCCCTATTAAGACCTAAAACAGTCCAGCAAAATATTGCTTTTATAATTATTCTTGATGTAAATAAAAAGTATCAACATAGAGTAATACCCATAATGATGTAGTTTAAAGTATAAAGGCTCTAAAAAGACATGATCTCCATCAAGTCACTAATAATAATGATGATTATCACACATATGAAAGGGGGGGATTGATAGTGCCGATGATGATATTACTGTCAAAATTATCCGTAACAGAGAAATTCATCAGCAACTGAGTCCTACAATAATGTCCACTACACGGTTATCGATAAGCGTATCGGTGCAGTTCAACAAACCCATCACCACGACGCATTCAAGTGAAGCGGTTAGCCTCAGGAGTCGTTTTTAACACTTTATTCATTGGAGTAGCTAACGCTACAGGCTCAATGTTAATCAATCCTGCCGGTCCATATACAAAAAAGCCCTCCTCACGGTGTGACTAACACAGTGATAAAAGGGCGTATTTCAAGACCAGCGTATGTTGAACTAGGTTCAGGCAATGGCATCATCGACAAAAGCTTGATGAGCATCCTCAAACATCCAAAATAGCAGGTTTAACCATAACCAAGCTTCAAAAACTCAGGCCGCTATCATGACCGGCCTATTCATTTGACTGCTTATCAACTCGGTTGTAGGTAAAACAACAAATAGACCAACTTATAGTAACTGTTGTGCTATTTATTGGGTCTAAACAATATTATTTTCATTTAACAGATTAAAAATCTTTTGGTGTTGAGATAAATAATCTTCAAACTTTTCAAGGTCTGCGGCATTCATTCTGCCAGTGGCGAGTGCATCGCCTTCATTGATACCCAATTGAGTCATCAGTGATCTGTCTAAATCATCAGCCAGTTTCAATCTAAATTCACGCCCAACATTTTTAAAGGTGATGCGATGTTTAGCGAATAACTTATCAATATGAGCACACAACAAAATGCCATTTGCGCCTTCTAAATGCTCAGCGGTATTTTCACAATTGCGCCAAGCTTTAATATGTGAAGCAACCAGTATCTCTTTTACAGGCGTCAGTGTTAATGCGCAGGTTTCACTGCCCCATACCTTGATCACTTCTTCTTTAAATTGACCTTGGCCTACGCGAGCATTTATTTCATGTCTTTTTTCTAGAGCAGATAAAGGCGAATCACACGCATCGATAAGATCTTCACCAATGTCACCGTCGTTGATCACTTGGTCATTACCGATACAAAGGGATAATAGATCTTCAAGTTTCTCACTATCTTCTCTATCCTTTTCCGATACTTTAACTGACGCATGAACATACAGAGTTTTTTTCCCTTTTGACGTCACAAGGCTGCAATCAGGGTTTCTTTTTTCATGCTCAAAATACGCACGTTGTCCTTCTTTTCCCTTCATTAACTTGATAGATGCGTGACACTCTGGACATCTACGCATTACGTTATTAACCCCATGAATTGATTCCACTGGGATTAAACGCCAAACACCACAAATAAGGGCTTCGCAAACAGAATTAGTTAGCTGTAACATATTGTTCCTTGTAATTTTTATTATTAATAAATAAACGATTAAACATCTTTTGCCAGTCTTAATCTGAAAGCAGTGCTATCTCCTTTACTAACTTAGCACTTTAGATACTTAAATATCAGTCCCTGACATTTAAGTAGAAATAGTTGCTTGCAGTGATACAGGCTATTGTTAAGAGCTCTGTCTATCGACAGGTGGGTGTGGCCCAATAGCTTACTCGCGATTTGCATCTTAATATAAAATATACCCACCCATGACGCTCTAACGGGCAATCGTTCAGCTTAGATGATCGATAGTGACACTTTTGCCCTAATGCGTACAGCTCTAAGCCGACTCAATCGGTTAATATGCCAGCATAAACTCACCTAACTCGACTTTTCTGTTATGTGGAAGGGGTAACTAGCGGAAAAGACGTACACCTTCTGTCGTTTGACCTCGAGATTTTTAGGTTCGTATTATCTGTCTGCCAGTTATTTAAAATGACAAAAAGAACTTATTCTGCTGCTTAGCGAACATCAAATTCATTAATATGAGCAGTGAACTTCGAACAGAGACAGATTGATAAGTGAGCTTGTTAAGCTGGCGATTAACCTCAATAGCGTGAATGCAGCATGTCGACACACGAGTCATTCTGGCTGATAAATAGACTTAACAGCTGGTTTGAATATCGCTTGATTAATTTTTAACCAACCAACTATCACCTGCTTGGTTGACGAACTGAAGTTCAAGCATATCAAATAGCGGTTGCACAGTCGTGAGTGCACGCTCACGTTTGCCGGCTAGCAAGAACAAGGCGTCATCGACACCTTGTCTTTAGTGCTTAAAGTACTTCTTTCTTCCGTTCAATTTCAAGTAAGGCTAACATCAACTGACGCTCTTTTGGCGACAATGACTGCACTGCTTTTTTCACGTTTTTTTGGTAGCGATCCAATGTCACTTTATCGTTAGCAATGGCCGCATCTAGCGTTTGCTCATATTTGCTCAGTAATCCATTTAACTTCTCTGCGTTCTTCATGTTGGTCGTATGCGCGCTAAAGGCCATATATAACACCACTCCCAACGTCATTAGACTAAAGACATCAAACTTGAAAGAGAACCGTTTAGGCTTAGTTTCCGTGGTCATGGTTATTGTTCCGTAATCAGTGAAAGTTTAATTTTTATAATCTCAGCGTGCTTAGCCGCATCACTTATTGCTTGATGTTCTTGTAAGTTAAAAAATTGAATGACAATAAATAAAACACCGACAAAGAGCAGCAGCACTAGGTTTTCTGCCAGCCATTCAACAATCGAAATAGTAATACTTTTTATCATAGGACGGCCTTACATTTAGGCAGCTCTTCATAATCGAAGAAATTAACGTTAATCGAGTCACTGATCATCTGGGCATCAACGACCCCAAGTACAAAGCAGCGGTATTTCTTGGTACGTTTAAGCTCAAGTAAGATTAAATTATTTTGACCCTTTTTATGCAGTGTATTCAGCAGCGATAACGTGGATGGCTGATGATTAAGATAAGCGGTCATGTTAACTTCAAGCTTCTGTATTAACGACTCTTTGCCAACATCACCTTGGCCTAGTTGAAGCCAATATTGAGGATCGTCAAAATTAGAAGCAAACTCAGAAACCAGTCCAACCACATCCGGTTTATAGAAAAACTTTTGCTCTGCGAGCAAGCCAATATCAGAGTTTTGTAAAAAGTTAGGCATATTAACTGCTGCCACTTTTTCATTTTCCAATCGAACCCCAATATAAGCACCAACATTCATATCTTGCTTCAGTACCGTAATGTTGGTGTCGAACGGTTTTATCACTTCACCAAAGCCGTAATGCTTAGGCAGAAATGATAACCACGCATAAGCAAGATCGTCATAAGCTCTTAAAAAATATTGCTCATGTTCAAGCGCAATTGTCTCAACCGGTTGATTTGACTCTTGCGGTTGATAAGGCGGGCGATATTTGATGATTTGGCCCACCAGCCTTACCACACTAAGATCCCGATAAGTTTGGAATATGCCATTTTCAACATCCAGCACATAACCAAAACCAAGAGTGAAAAATCGATCGAAAGGGTCAACAGTACTGAAGGCTTCAGCAAAATTCCCCATCATAACGTGATAAGCATTTTTGTCAGTCACAGAGGCGCCCACCGGAACCCCAAAAGCAATCGCACCAGCAAGCATCGCTAGAGTGAGATAGCTTTTGCTTTTTGACCACAAATACACACCCAGTTTGATAAATAACAAAAAGATAGCCAATAAACTTGCAGCTATGCTCATTGGCGGAATAACCGCGAGCTTAACAGCGTCTTTACCCAGCATGAACATACTGCCACCAGGTGAGAAAGCCGCAGTGGCCGCCGTAGAGGTCACCATTTTGATAAAGGAGATGTTATCTTGCTTAGCGAGCCACAGCTTCTTGTATTTTCGCTCTGAAATACTGGGGGTGAATTCAGCTAAATAGTAGTTACCCAGTGTTTTTTTAGCGTACTTAGTCACCTGCGGTAAACGGGCAAATCCAACTCGGTCTAGACGCGGTTTTGCGACAGAAAAACGAGCGTTTTTGCGGTACTCATTCCACAACGCTTTGGCGCGGCCTTTATATTTGGCTTCAATGGCTTGATGTAATCCTCTTTGGTCACTCAATGTCCAATCGTTAGCCACCTTAACGCCCTGCTTGTTAAAGACATCAACCGCCACCGTTAACGCTTGCGGTGAGTCATTATATTGCTCGTACTCCATCTCTTCAGGAATACCATACAGCCGGTGTATGTACTTAATTCGCCCACGCTCGAACATCGACATAAGGTAGTACTTTGACTTAAGCATTTTGGCAACGGTGATATCATCCGCCGTCAGGTAAACACCAAAGGATTCTCCAGTGTCGTATTTCAGTGTGCTTAGATACTTAGCAAAGTCGACTTTAAGTTGTTGGCGGCAAGCTGATTTACAGCTTGAGCTAAAATAGTCATCTTTGACTGAGCTATAGCCCTTTCTTATCGGATTATTAGCATCTTCAGCCACATCCTTACGGTAATTATCGGCGTCGAGCAGCGCTTGCGAATAGCTTTTCCAATGATTGGTAATACTGTCATTTGCCTGGTTCAGTAACGCCACCCGCTCTTGCTCAATCAGGCTGTAGTTATTCTCTTTCTTGAGCGCCACTAAATACGCTTTATTGGCTTTTTGATAGCGAGCCAACTCTTGTTTATAGGTACGGTCAAACTGCCTAATACGCGGAATGGCCTCAGTGATAAAAGCCACTTCTTGACGATTAAGTAGAAATTGGTCGGCCATATTTTCGAGGTTAGATTCAATCAACTTATTGAATCCTGCTGAGAAGTAAGCCAGAGAGGGAATTAATGCCACCATTAAATCTTTGCGTTTAGGGTCGCTAACAATGTCATCAAACTCGGGGAAACCTTCAATCGCGACCGTTTCTGCTAAATAGGCTTCTTTATAAACAATGGCTCTGACTGCACTGAGCTTTTTATCATTTGACGTGGTATCGACAACGCCATCAACCGCGATCCTCAAGCAAGGGATAATTAAGGCCCAGACCAATACCAGTATCAACGGGCGGAAAACCCCATTGATAAGCTGAGCGGTTTTGGGGTCCAGTGTTTTACCCGCTTCTACCTTTTTTGTTTCATCGCGAATAAGTCGATTAAACAACGTCGCCGGTATAAAGGTGGCCACAGCCAGTGCTAAGCCAAATCCAGAAAGGGTTCGACCAAATAACTCTAACCTCTCCGCAGTGATTCTATGCTCGCCAAAGACCGCTTGAATAGGTTGGGCGTACATATCGATGAGTAAGATGTTTAGCGATAACTCTAAACAGACATAAACCACAAAGAGCAACAGTAACAGCACTATTTTTACATGGTTTGAAAACTTGCTTGAGTTCATTATTGTTGTTTCTTCATGATGTATTTTTGAGTGGTAACGGCTGTGTCGCCATCTTGTTGTCTATCTAAGCAGTATTGATAAAGCTCATCGCCGGGCGTTAACTGGCGACAGCGATTGGTGTCTATTTTATTGCTCAGCGGATAACTTTGCTGCTGGTTATCAATCGTTAAATATTGGCCGTCACTCAGTAGCAGTTGTTGCTCATCGAGACGGTTAAAATCGGCATTAGACGGCAATACGTTGGCAAGTAACACCGCATCCACAGTCAATGGCGGCGCTATAATTTTTTGTGTTGGTGCAAGTACCACACTTTTATTGGCCTGCATGCAGGCTGTTAATGGCTGGGTGTCAACGATGATGGCGATTGGCTCGGCGACATCAAAACTATCGACGGTCATGAGCACTCGCTTACGCGCATTTGAAGTCAGCGATGTTGCCGCAAGATAGGGATGAGATTGAGCTGGGCTGTCTGATACGCCTTTAACGCCAGACTTTTCGACTTGCACTACGTACTTTTCTGCTACCACAAATTGCAATGAATGCTGTGGAAATTGGGCTTTAGCTGATTGAAGCAACTGTTTTAGATCTGAGAGCCTTGTCTCAGGTTCAGGCCTAATGATGATCGCATCATGCCTCATAAGCTTTGGCGTTAACGCTAGCGCCAATGCAGGTAAAGTGAGCCGCCTTTGGCTCTGAGTAAAATCATTGTCAGTATCAACGACTACCCAGTCGTTATTAACTCTTATAACATCAATATAAAACCCCGAGAGTAAGTCTTGATGTTTACCGACATATTGTGGAAAAGTAGCGTCAGTGACGCGATAAAACAGCGCCGCATTACAAACACTTTGGTTAATAGGCAGTATTTCACCCGTCTCTGAGATGATGAGGTTTCGCTGCTTTAGCGCATTTTGTAATTGACTGTGCTGTGGAAGATGGCTTGCATGCGCAGCCAATGAGCGGCTGACAGGAATAGCTGAGATATAATGATCAGGTCTTTTATCTACCGCGCAGCCCCAAAGCAAAAAAATCAGCAAAAAATATAGCGAGATAGTCCTTAGTAACAACACACAAAATCCTTCTTTATTATTATCGGTGGCAAAATAATACACCTACAACATAAATGCAACGTGTTGTAATTAAATGCGTCATTTAAGTGTTAGAATTGTGCGCTTACAAGGGATAGGTTTACCCAATTCAAGTCGTTACACTTATCAACTCCCCTGCTACGTGTTGTCATAGTGCTTGGTTTTAAAATAGCTGAATGTGTGGAATACAGTCTAAGCGGCTGATAATGGTTTCATAAAATAAGAGATATTGCGTTTGTTAACGTGGTCATCTTAAAACACACTTTACGGCAGTGACGTAGCGCCACGGCAACGACCATGACAGCTCTAGGGTTATTATCAAAATGGCCTATCACGCGCGACTGCAAACCATGACCAAGTACACTCATTAAAAATATCCCCATCTATGCCCCTTGCGTATATAATGCTGACCACTGCGTTTTAAGCTAATTAAATTCAACAGAGAGGTCGCGTGTCAGATACCTATATTCCATTAGAACAATACAAACGTAAGTGGATTTTTAATCATAAAGATCTGCCGGTGACCGATGAAGATAAAGCGCTAATTAAGCCACTTTCTCAAAAGGCGTCGATGGAAGTTTGGAATAAATGGATAAGCAATAAAAGTAGCTGCGCCGAGCAATTTGGTAAAGGCGATTGGGCAGCCAAACAAGACGCTTGGGCATTACCAGAGCCGTGGCAAAGTGCCTGGGACAGTGAAGAACCCGCTCTACCCGAGCCTATAGCCGAACATATTAATTGGCAGGATGCCGCCAAGATATATTTTTGCTATGAAAAGTATCAAGTGATTGAAACCCGTTGGGATGTATTTGTTAGAAACTGGAAATGCTTTCTGTTTTTTGACGATGGTCCATTGCTTATTTCACCGAAGCAAAAGCAAGCGATTATGTTTCTACAAAGTGGCGAGTATCAATTGGGTACGCGTGGCTAAGCCCTGTCCCTTTCTATTTGAGGTTTTTATGAAGTTTATCTGTTCTATTGTTATTGCTGCTGCACTGCTGCCACTCTCTTTACAGGCTAAAGAGATCTCGGGTGTTGAGCTTAATAAGACGTTAACGCTCAACGAGCAGCCGCTAGTGCTTAATGGCGCGGGTGTGCGCAGTAAATTTTTTATCGACCTCTATGTCGGTAGCTTATATGTACCGACCGTACTCGATAACACCGCAGCGGTATTAGCTGCTGACAACGTTGCTGTGAGACTAAACATTACCTCGGGTATGATTACTGCCGATAAGATGAAAGAAGCCATCAATGACGGCTTCGATGATGCAACGGATGGAAACACCGCGGGAATTCAAACGCAAATAGCACAATTTATGCAGCTCTTTAGCGCAGAGATTGTCGACGGCGATCAGTTTACTTTACTGGCAAGTAAAACCTCTGGCGTCACGGCGTTTAAAAATGGTGAAGCGCAAGCGACTATCACCAGTGAGCCATTCCGTCAGGCATTACTCAAGATCTGGTTAGGTGACGAACCGGCCCAAAACAGCTTAAAAGAAGCCATGTTGGGCCAGTAATATCCATTTTCCAGCTTAAAATTTGTAGGTAAAATCCAAGGCCAATGCGCCTTGGTTTTCAATATCTTCTTTGCTGTTTTGTGGGTTCAGTTCAAGCTCGCCATTGAAGAAGTAACCGGCATAACCATTAACGCTAAAGGAGGAGTTTATTTTCCAGCCTACGCGCGCAAAGCTCACCCACTCATCAATTTCTACCGTTTCTTCATCATTAGCAATCAAAAATCGATTAGTTCTTTTAGAGGTACCAACACCAAAGTCCCAATCAGGGTTCAAGGTATAACTCAACTCTAAACCTGCAGGTCCACTAAATCCTGCTGAGAATGGGTTACCCAATTTAAGCTGTTCGGTGATTTGCCAATTGACCGCGATAAATGGCACCGTTCTGACTTCATCAATATCGTTGAGATAACCTACGCCAAAGCCAATCATATTGCCTGAACTAAAGCGGTACATTGCCGATAGAAAAGCACCATAGCTTTGCGCATTACTTAATGATGCATTGTCGGACGCTGCATACTGTAATTTGGGCGCCAGCATAAACATCCAATGCTGATCGGGACGATACGACAATGATAAGCTAGCACGATAACGCTCAATCTTGTCCCATGTCTGCTGACCACTAATACTGGTTGAAGACCAGTCATAATCGAGATTGTCGTAACCTAACTTAGCCCCGATAGACCACTGCTTATTGAGCCGCATTCCGGTCTTAACATCGAACATCCACTGGTCGCGTTGTAATTCGTTACCTTGCTCGCCGACGGCCGCAGTTCCGGTCGCTATTCGCGACACACTCACACTCAATGGCGAATAGGGTTTGCTCTGTTTTGCATGAGTGAAAGAGGAAAATGCCACAGCTGAAAGGACCATTGAGGTCATGAAAATTGGTTTTATGTGCATGCTAACTCCATTAGCAGAAAAGGAGACGACTTATCGTTATAGTTGTGACTGTATATTACGTTTGTTAAATAAAATAGGATCACTTTGTAACATCAGGGCCGGCACCGTCGGTGATTAATGTTTGTAAAAAAGAGCAGCTATTAACTGCTCAAGGCAAATATTGGGCTTACCTAGCCCGATAGGCATTTAAAAACATGCTTACACTGCCGCTGATATATTCCACTCTGTCTTCTACAAGATCTGAGACATCTAAGCCGAGTTCTAGCTTCATTCTCATTTCACCAAACGTCATTAAGCAAAATCTGACCGCGCAGTGATGTGGATTATCGAACTTATAAGTCCCTACTTTGGTGACGTTAATAAAGTAGTCACTCAATATGCGCAGTATATTTTCTGGCCCCGCACTGTAAAATAATTTAGAAATTTCTGGATGAGTGTCGGCTTGCGATACGCAGGCTTTAAACACCGTTATCGCTTCAGCACTGGTGATAACCTCAGCGAAGTGCTTGGCAAACAAGGCTAAATTGTCTTCTGGAGTCGATGGATCAGACAGCATTTCTTGGTTTACACCATGAATAAGGCATTTAGATTCTATTGAAGCGACAAACAGATCATCTTTACAGCCAAAGTGTGAGTACACCGTTTGTTTTGAAACCCCTGCCAGCTTAGCAACCTCATCCATACTGGTATGCGGGAAACCTTGGCCGCAAAAAAGTTCTTTTGCAGCCAGTAATATTTGCTCTCTTTTTTGCTCGCTACGACTCATCACAGGTGCATCCATTGGCATTTACGCTCTTTCTAGGGGGCTGAAATAGTTCAATTAACTATTTAATCACGAACTAGACTAGACAGTCTAGTTCTTTAGAAATAGACTGTGCAGTCTAGTTTAACGTTTTTCATACATTGTGTTAACCATTAACTTAACTCAAACGGATTTTATAAAATGAATATTAAAAGGGCTGTGACTCGCCGTATGCTGCTTACAAGCTTAGTTGCCGTAAGTTTTCTTTCTGCATGCCAAGATGCACCCATCGAAGCCCCCGAGTTACCCAACTATCAATCCGTCAGCAGCAGTGAGTTAATTGCAGAGTCATCGTACCCCTACTCCCAAGAGTTTTCAGGCACCATCCGCGCCGGTAACACCACTGGTGTCGGTTTTGAGTTAGCCGGTAAAATTAATGCACTCACCGTCGACAGTGGTGAGAGCGTTGTCGAAGGTCAGCTCTTAGCCCGACTCGATACTCGACTTTTACAGGCTGAAAAAAATGAACTAGTAGCGAGTTTAGCGCAAAATAAAGCCGATGTTGATCTTGCTACAGCAACATTAAATCGTAGTCTTGAGCTTAAAAAGCAAGGTTATGTTTCAGAGCAGCAGCTAGATGAGTTAAAAGGTCAACTCAACAGTTTACTGGCCGCTAAAAGTCGTTTTAATGCCTCAATTCAGGCTAATCAGCTTAAAATTGAAAAGTCAGATCTACTCGCCCCGTTCAATGGCACCATTAGTAAACGAAGCCGTAATCTGGGCGAAGTTATCGCCCTAGGTAGCCCAGTGTTTACCTTAATCCAAGACAATAATGTGCAAGCTTATATCGGCGTGCCAGTAGAGGTGTCTAGTACCTTAACCACAGGTCAAACGGTGAACTTACGCGTTAGAGACAAAGACTACCAAGCCAATATTGCGGGTATCGGCGCACAATTAGATCCCGTGACACGCACCGTCGAACTAAGAGTGACCCTGCCCTCTGATGCCGACGTTATTAATGGCGAGCTGAGTTACCTCACTTACCAACATGCGATTGATTCGGCTGGCTATTGGGTGCCAATATCTGCGCTTACCGATGGTATCCGCGGTCTGTGGAATATCTATGTGCTAACCCAAGACAGTGAACAACGTTTCCGCATTGAGCGTCGAGATGTTGAAATCATCTACACCTTAAAAGACAAAGCCTTCATCAATGGCGCGGTTAAAGCTAATGAAGCCTATGTCGACCAAGGCTTACATAAGTTGGTTGCAGGCCAAATAGTGACTCGCCAAACTAACTTGGCAACGAGGTAATAACGATGGTTAAAGCATTAGTTGAAAATGGCCGCTTAATTAGCTTAGTCATTGCCTTATTACTGGTCGCTGGTTTAGGGGCTATTTCAAGCCTTCCACGCATGGAAGACCCCGATATTACCAATCGTTTTTCATCGGTTATCACCCACTACCCAGGGGCATCCGCCGAGCGCGTTGAAGCCCTTGTGACTGAAGTACTCGAAAGTGAATTAAGACGTTTAGAAGAGCTAAAGCTGGTGCAGTCAACGTCTCGCCCTGGCATTTCGGTTATTCAGCTTGAGCTCAAAGACAACGTTTTAGAAACGGCTCCTGTTTGGTCTCGCGCCAGAGATATGATTGCCGACGCCTCTGGATTACTCCCAGCTTCGGCGCAAAATACCATCTTAGATGACAAAGTGGGTTACGCCAACACCGCCATTTTAGGCATTGCTTGGCGCGGTGGCGGCGAAGTGCGTACCGACATGCTCAACCGCTATGCAAAAGAGCTGCAGAGTCGACTGCGACTGCTAAATGGCACTAATTTTGTCAAACTTTATGGCCAACCAACTGAAGAGATCTTAGTGCAACTTGATGGCCATAAAGTCAATCAACTGCAGTTAACATCAAAGACAATAGCCCAGATCCTGCAAAATGCTGACGCAAAAGTCTCTGCGGGTGAAATTAATAATGATGATTTTAGAGCGCTGGTTGAAGTCTCTGGTGAACTGGATTCGATTGCACGTATACGCCAAGTCCCGTTAAAAGTGACCAGCGATGGACAGATCATTCGCTTAGGCGATCTGGCCAAGATCACTCGACAACCTAAGATGCCCGCCACCAGTATTGCATTGGTTGAGCAGCAGCAAGGAGTCATGGTTGCAGCTCGCATGCTTAACAATACCCGCGTTGATCTTTGGCTTGAAAAAGTACGTGTTGTGGTTGATGAGATGCAAGCCGGGATCCCTGCCAATATCGAAATCGAATGGCTGTTTGACCAAGAGCATTACACCACAGACAGATTAAGCGGATTAGTCGGTAGCCTGTTGCTCGGCTTTGTCATTATTCTTGCCGTGCTAATGCTCACACTCGGAATAAGAAACGCCGTGATTGTGTCCTTATCACTGCCATTAACCGCCTTATTTACACTAGCGTGTATGAAATACATCGGCTTGCCTATTCACCAAATGTCCGTCACGGGGTTAGTAGTCGCGTTAGGTATCATGGTCGATAACGCCATTGTGATTGTGGACGCGATTTCTCAACGCAGACAGCAAGGTAAAGGCAAGATCCAAGCGGTGACAGAGACCTTGCAACATTTGTGGCTACCCTTGGCTGGTTCAACAATTACCACCATGTTGGCGTTTGCGCCTATTGTGTTGATGCCGGGTGCTGCAGGAGAATTTGTTGGCGGCATTGCTATCTCAGTGATGTTTGCCCTGCTCGGTTCATTTATTATCTCGCACACCATTATCGCCGGACTTGCGGGTCGATTTGGTGTCGATGGTAAAGGCACCCATTGGTATCATCATGGTATAAAGCTACCTATGATGAGCAATGCCTTTAAACGCAGCTTGTCTTTTGCCTTGTCTCGTCCTTTATTGTCAGCCGTGGTCATTGGCGTATTACCCGTGATGGGCTTTATTGCCGCCGGCAAAATGACCGAACAGTTTTTTCCACCATCAGACAGAGATATGTTTCAAATAGAGGTCTATCTAGCACCTCACGTGAGCGTTGATAATACCCGTATCCAAGTTGAAAAAATGGATAAGGAACTGCGAAAAACTCAAGGAATAACCCGTATTGATTGGGTTGTCGGTGGTAATGCTCCCTCTTTTTACTACAACCTATTACAAAGGCAGCAAGGCGCGAATAACTATGCACAGGCGATGGTTAAGGTCAGTGACTTTGATACCGCTAACCGACTTATTCCTGAGTTACAAAAATCACTCGACTTAGCCTTTCCACAAGCTCAAGTGATTGTCAGAAAGTTAGAACAAGGCCCGCCTTTTAATGCGCCCGTCGAGCTAAGAATATTTGGCCCTAACTTAGATCAGCTCAAACTGCTGGGCGAACAGGTAAGAAAGGTACTCAGTGATACCCCTGACGTTATCCATACTCGTGCCACCTTAAGTGCTGGTGCGCCCAAGATATGGCTGCAGGTCAATGAAGATGCTAGTTTAATGAGTGGCTTGTCGTTAACAGATATCGCCAAACAGGTTGAAATGGCAACCACTGGCATTAACGGCGGCAGTATCTTAGAACAAACAGAGTCACTGCCTATTAGAGTGCGCTTGTACGACAGCACTCGTGAAGAGCAAACAAAACTGTCGGGATTAATGCTGATATCAAGCAATGCTAATGGTATTCCGTTATCGGCAATATCGACCAGTAAAATAGAGGTGAGCCGCGGGGCTATCCCACGTCGCGATGGTCAGCGCGTCAATACCATTGAAGCTTACATCACCAGTGGAGTATTACCGCAAGAGGTGCTCAACCGCGTCAAAGCAAAGCTCGATGCGATTCCTCTCCCCAGCGGTTACAAAATTGAGGTTGGTGGTGAAAGCGCAAAGCGCAATGAAGCTGTCGGCAATCTAATGTCCAACTTGGTGTTAGTGGTAACCTTGCTATTTGCCACAGTGGTCCTGTCATTTAACTCATTTAGGTTAACCGGCATTATATTATTCAGTGCTATGCAATCAGCAGGACTTGGATTACTCGCGGTTTATACCTTCGGTTATCCGTTTGGATTTACCGTTATTATTGGATTACTCGGCTTAATGGGACTGGCGATTAACGCCGCCATCGTCATTTTAGCAGAGCTAGAAGAGGTGCCTGCGACCCGCGATGGCAACATTCAAGTCATCGTTGACCTTGTCAGCAGCTGCGGACGCCACATAGGTTCAACCACTATTACCACTATCGGTGGATTCTTACCTTTGATTATTGCTGGCGGCGGGTTCTGGCCCCCCTTTGCCATTGCTATTGCAGGAGGCACACTGCTAACGACCCTGCTCTCTTTAGTGTGGGTCCCTACCATGTATCACTTAATTATGCGGCCTAAAAAGTCAACTCAAACCGACTCGCCGCTGCCGCTAATGGCCAATGCAAAGAGTTAAGGCTTTTGTCGCTATGGTGCTAAACAGCGGTCCTTAACGTGTAATCATAGAGTTAAAAACGCTATCATTTGTCCTGTTCGTCGGGGCAAATGATACGCCTTTCACCTAATTTTAAACTTTAGCAAACACTTACCCTATGGTCGGCCAACAGATTAACCACATTAAGGTCTCATTTTTTTAGCATTTTAGTTAAAACGGCTTAAGTTATAGACCTACATCAAATAACTTATCCTTAATTTCTATTAGATTAACCGCAACATCCTACAGATAACTAAAACCGTCATGAATTATAAAAAATGGCCAGTGGCCAAACAAATTGGATTGGTCACTTTTATTCTTACGCTTATTATTTTCGGTGCGTTAGGCAGTACCTCCTATATTTCCGCCTCTAATGTATTAACCGAAAAAGCAGAAACTGCAATGCAGGCTCAAATGAACGGCACCGCCGATCTTATTGAGCTTCAATACGACAGTTTGTTATCACTCGCCCAACGTAATGCAGATGTCTTTAGAGCCATGTACCCTGGCAACTTCCATAAGCCTGATAGAACTGTGCGAGTATTAAGCATAGACACACCTGCACTGGTACATGAACGCGAGCAAATCAACTCCTCTAAAAGTAAAGTCGATCGCTACTCCAAGCTAACGGGCGGCAACGCAACCGTATTTGTGAGAGACGGTGATGATTTTATGCGCATAGCAACATCGCTAAAAAAAGCTAATGGAAAACGTGCTTTAGGTACTTATCTTGGAAAAAATCATCCCGGTTACAGTATCTTACTGCAAGGCCAAACCTATGAGGGCTATGCACGCCTATTCGGTAAAGACTATATGACGGTTTACCGTCCGATTAAAAATAAAGCCGGGGCTGTCATTGGTATTCTCTATATCGGTTTTAATATCAGCGACTCGTTAGCACAGCTGCGTAGCGCAACCAACAATCTTCGCCTTGAAGAAACCGGCAGCTTTCTCATTATTCGTAAATCAGATCAAACGATTGTAGCCCAACCAGGCCATGAAATTGGTGCAGAAGCAAACAAGAGTGTGCTTAATGGTATCACTGTAGAGCAAGCCTTGACGGATCAAGGTTCATGGGAGTTCATCAACAATGATGGGGCAAAATCCTATGCATATACACTCAACATACCGGGTTGGAACTGGGCTCTTGTCGGCCAAGTGCCGATGAAAGAGCTCAATGAAGAGAGTGGTAAGTTGCTCACCGTCAATTTGATTGTTTCCACCGCAGGCTTAATTATCATCACCTTACTACTGTCGTTGATTTTGCTTAGAGCACTTAAACCACTGCAACAACTTGAAGTACAACTCGACAATTTAGGTAAAGGCGACCTGTCACAAAGCTTTGCAATCACCGACAGTAATTCAAACAATGAAGTCGACAAAATCACTCAAAGCGCCTCAAGGATGGCAACCAACCTTAGAGAACTGATCATTTCGCTACAGCAATCAGTGACCTCTCTGCAAGAACATGCAATGCAAACTCAAGAAACGGCAAGGCTTAATGGTGAAGAGTCTCAAGGCTTAATGGCGCAAACAGACCAAATTGCCACCGCAATTGAAGAGATGTCAGCCTCGGTGCGTGACGTGGCCAACCATGCTAGCGAAGGCGCGCTCATGAGCCAGCAAGTTGATTGTGCAGCGCAAGATGGTACCGCGCACCTAAATCAGCTGCTCATCGGTTTACAAAACCTCAGCGAACAACTGGCGACCAGTCATGAAAGTGTTGAACTTGTCAGTAAAGAAAGCCTCGCGATTAGCCAAGTCACTGAAGTAATTAATAGTATTGCAGAGCAAACTAATCTACTCGCGCTTAATGCCGCCATTGAAGCCGCTAGAGCGGGTGATCAAGGCCGCGGGTTTGCAGTTGTTGCAGATGAGGTGCGTACCTTAGCCCAGCGCACGCAAACGTCGACATCAGAGATCTCGCATACAATTACCCAACTTCAAACTCAAGTCAAAGCGACTGCGACTCAAATGACTCAGAGTAATGAACTGGGCGATCGCTCTGCTATTCAAGGCAAAGAAGCAACTGACCTACTCATTAAAATTACTGAAAGTATTGGTGAGCTAGCGGTTGCGTCGAGCAGTATAGCCAGCGCCACTGAGCAACAAAGCGCTGTCGCGGAGGAGATAACCCGTAACCTCCACCAAATTACCGAACTAGCTAGAGATGGAGAACAACGTTCGGGTGATACCGTAGATTCCGCAGAAAACCTCACTCTTATCGCCAATGATATTAAGCAGAAAATCAGTATTTTTAAGGCTTAATATTTATAACTAAAAGCGCTAATGTAAAAATTGGTAAGGTAAATGAAGCAACAGACAACTGTTGCTTCATTTATTTGTTTAAAGGTTAATAAGACTTTAAGCAGGTATAATGAGCTGCAAACGCCCATCCATTATTACGCCATATTGTTCAACACTATTTGCGCGCAGTTCATCAAGAGAAAAGTATGTTTCGTCACTTATTGATAGTATCTTTTATCGTGATTATGGCAGGTTGTGCGAGTCCACAGACCAATCCAGTTGAAGGCAAAAAATTATTGATTATTGCCGGTGAAGGGCTCAATACCACTTATATTGGAAGCCCCGCCGCTAATGATTTTATGTTTGATGTAAGCAAAACATTTGCCACTAGTCTGGGTACCCAACTTGAAGCATTTGGTTTTGAGTCTTACTTATTTTTAAGCATCAATAGTAAGACCTATAAACAAGAGTATCAACGAGCGGTTAACCATCTAATGACAGATGGAACCATTGACGGAATAGCAGAAATAAAAGTACTCCATGTAAAAGATGAAATGACTAACGAGATATCGCTCTCTGTAAGTTACTTCACCACTGAACCTTGGATTAAAAATTGCGACTTACGGACGTCTAAAAACTGTCATAGCGTTACATTATTAGACAAAATCGGCAATCAAAAGTATTTGATCGTCGATCAGCAGACTGAAAAATTTAATAAAACACCGGTAGCTGAAATGGTCACTGACACTGCATTATTTATCTATCGTGCCGAACTGTAATCGCTATCTAGTTAGGCTACAGTCCCTGGATAATACCTTTTAGACCCCCTACTGTGCAGCTGTAGAAGTGCACTTACATAATCCTCACCACCATATCAGCCATTATCATTATGCTTAAACCATCCCCTATTACTGCCATAGCAATAATCCCCAGACTTATAACATCCAAACCGATAACACCTACATAGTAACCAGGCCATAATATCAACCTCTAACTCGGTGGCTAAATTAACGATGCGACTCCACTCAGTCGGAAGTTTACACCTCCAGTTACTCGTCTTATTGGTTTGGTATCAAATCGCGCTTTTTCAATCTATCCAAAGGCTGTTTTTGAAATTAAGATAAAGCGTTAAACATAGTGAATAATGCAGTAATCAGTAATCAGTAATCAGTAATCAGTAATCAGTAATCAGTAATCAGTAATCAGTAATCAGTAATCAGTAATCAAAGCATAAAAAAATGGCCTCATCGAAAGATGAGGCCATTTTCATTGTATCGTTTTAACTGTCAACTGACCTATTTTTAACGGGTCAGTTTCACGCTAATGCGAGACTTTTCAGGACCATTCAACTTATCAGAAATTAATCTTCAGTCTCAATATCTCGATCCATATTTTCAGTATTTTCAAGCCAAAGAGCGTTGATAATACCGAAGGAGCAGGCTAGCAACACACCTAAAATCCAAGCAAAATACCACATAGTCTAAGCTCCTTATTTAGTAGAGTGAGGTCTTATTTTTTTCGATGAAGTCGCGTGATAAACGACCAAACATCTTCAAATAAGTCCAAGTGGTGTAGCTTAATACAATCGGTACAAAGATGATTGCAGCCCATGTCATTACTGTTAGTGACACTTCACTCGCCGTTGCATCCCACATGGTCAAGCTCACATTCGGCTCTAGTGATGATGGCATCACGAATGGGAACATTGCTGCGCCACAGGTTAAAATAACCGCTGCGATACCAAGTGAGCTGAAGAAGAACGCAAAACCTGAGCGGTTCATGCGGCTTGATAGCAACACTAAGATTGGCATTAGTAGACCCAATACAGGGAATAGCATAGTGACAGGGTACTTATCGTAGTTAACCATCCAAGCGCCCGCTTCAACTGCTACGGTCTTAAGCGTTGGATCAGATACACCGTAAGTGTCGATAACAGAAGTAATAACGTAACCGTCAATACCGTTTACCAACCATACGCCTGCTGCGCCGAAAAACACGAATAACAGTACGGATAACACCTGCGATGTTTTGGTCGCACGTACACGTAGCTCGCCTTCAGTCTTCATCTGTAGCCAAGTAGAGCCTTGTAGCATAAACATGCTCACACACACTAAGCCAGCAAGGATGCCGAACGGATTCAATAGACCGAAAAAGCCACCGTGATAAGTTGCACGTAGGTATTCGTCAAAACTAAACGGAACACCTTGAAGCAAGTTACCAAACGCAACACCGATGATCAGTGGCGGTACAAAGCCACCAACGAACAATGCCCAATCCCATGACTTACGCCATCTTGGATCTTCAATCTTCGAACGGTAATCAAAACCGACAGGTCTTAGGAACAATGCAAATAGAACCAGCATCATTGCAATATAAAAACCTGAGAAAGAAACCGCATAGACAGTAGGCCATGCCGCAAACAATGCGCCTGCACCAGTGATTAACCAAACTTGGTTACCGTCCCAATGCGGGGCGATAGAGTTAATCATGATACGACGTTCAGTGTCATCCTTACCGATAATCGGTAGTAATGCACCCACGCCCATATCAAAGCCATCAGTGACAGCAAAACCGATGAGCAGCACGCCGACAAGTGCCCACCAGATAAATCTTAACATTTCATAGTCAAACATAATCAGATCTCCAGTTTAAGCATCTAGCTTTTCAAAGTGATAACGACCCGTCTTCAAACAACTTGGACCTTGACGGATAAACTTAATCATTAGAAAAAGCTCAA
This sequence comes from Shewanella sp. GutDb-MelDb, assembly GCF_002836075.1. NCBI lineage: Bacteria > Pseudomonadati > Pseudomonadota > Gammaproteobacteria > Alteromonadales > Shewanellaceae > Shewanella > Shewanella sp. GutDb-MelDb. Next base: position 19,474 of record NZ_PJBM01000236.1, read on the forward strand.
TCACTAACAAGATTGAATAGAAGATGGTTATTGAGATGATACTGAACAACAGATCGTTGACCGACAAGTTTGAAGCTGACATAAAGGTCGGTAACACTTCGGATATTGTCCAAGGTTGACGACCATATTCAGCCACAAACCAACCACATTCAATGGCGATCCAAGGTAGCGGTAGGCTATAAAGCGCCGCTCTAAGTACCCACTTTTTCTCTTCAATCTGATGACGCGTACTCTGCCAAAATGCTGCAGCAAATACGAACAACATCAGAACACCAGCACCCACCATGACACGGAAAGACCAGAATATAGGGGCTACATTTGGAATAGAGTCATTGGCAGCCGCTTTAATTTGCTCATCAGTCGCGTCAATAACCTTGTCGGTATAACGTTTCAGCAGGAAGCCATAGCCTAAATCGCCTTTCGACGCTTCAAATGCATCTCTAATTTCAGCGGTTTCATTGCCTGTTCGAAGTTGCTCAAGTAGGCCATATGCCACCATACCGTTGCGAATACGCACTTCGTGATCAGCAATTAAATCTTTAATACCAGTCACTTGCTCGTCTAGTGAACGAGTGGCAATAATCCCCATTGCGTACGGGATTTTAATCGCATAATCAGTATGCTGTGTTTCCTGATTAGGGAAACCTACCACTGTAAATGCTGCTGGAGCAGGCTCTGTGTGCCATTCAGCTTCAATAGCGGCGAGTTTAACGCGCTGTGCTTCACCGACTTTATAGCCAGACTCATCACCCAGTACGATCACTGACAAAATAGACGCCATACCAAAGCTTGCTGCGATAGCAAAAGAGCGACGAGCAAATGGCAGGTCACGTTTCTTTAGGATATAAAAGGCACTAATTGCCAAAACGAACATTGCACCGGCAACATAGCCTGATGCTACAGTGTGAACAAACTTCACCTGTGCAACGGGGTTAAATAACACTTCTCCCCAGCTAGTCATCTCCATACGCATGGTTTCGTAGTTGAACTCGCTACCCACAGGGTTTTGCATCCAACCGTTAGCCACCAAGATCCAAAGCGCCGACATGTTAGAGCCTAGAGCGACTAACCAGGTAATGGCAAGATGTTGACGTTTGCTAAATCGGTCCCAACCGAAGAAGAACATGCCGACCAAGGTCGACTCGAGGAAAAAGGCCATTAAGCCTTCAATCGCGAGTGGCGCGCCAAAAATGTCGCCTACATAATGTGAGTAGTATGACCAGTTCGTACCGAACTGGAACTCCATTGCTAAACCGGTTGCTACACCGAGCGCGAAGTTAATACCGAATAACTTACCCCAGAACTTGGTCATATCTTTATAGATTTGCTTACTGGTCATCACATAAAGTGATTCCATAATGGCTAGCAGAAATGCTAACCCCAAGGTCAAGGGAACAAATAGGAAGTGATACATGACCGTCATCGCAAACTGAAAGCGCGACAGCTCAACAACCTCTTCTAAAATCATTTGTGACTCCTTAGGTAGTACGTCCAATTACTATTGTTAAATCCCCATCAACAACAGTAACTGCCTATACAGGAATATTAATGCAGTAAACTAGGCTATCGTTATAAAAAGCCCACTTGACTGCGTCTGTTTGTTTAATTCATAAATGTTGTAATTTAAAGCGCAAAACACTATCAAGCGATAGCTTACCATCACAGTATCAACAGCTAATGTGACCGACATCTCAAACCTGTGAGCATAAAACCAACAAATTAGTTAATATCAGTCACTTGCAATACAAAATAAGTTTATCTGCAGGAGATTTATACCATTCAGAATTGATTCAAATCAATCAATGCATTCGCTTTCAATGGGTTTTGGGCTAGAGCACACAGTTCCACCCAACCCATCATTGACAGAAGATTCAACCCGTGATAGGGCTCGCGATAAGCAGATGTAAACAAGTAATTTATTCCGCTAGCAATACATTTATCCACATAAATAGATGAAACATAAATAACATCAATTATAGCAACAATATTACTATCGCTAAAATAATGACTCTAAATACAAAAATACATACAAACACCATAAAAGCAACGATTTACAAATAATAACGTGATCGGTATTTATAAAGCACAACACAAAGATGATTAGTTTTACTAATCTCAACCTATAATTTTTCTCGTTTGATGAAAAAAATAATTTCGCATAGAATGAGCACCAAGTTAAGGAGACGGTCTAGTTAACCCGGTGAAGTTGCCCGGAAAGACTTTTCTCCGCTTATATCATCAATCAAGCGTGGAGATACCATTATGAATACATTTTTTGAGCGTCTAGTTAGCCGTTATCAGCGTGTTTTCGTTGAGCTTTATACATCAAGAGAGCGTTAATTTAAGTTTTCTTTGCAAGATTAATCTTGAAGTTTTGTTAGCGCAAAGCGGCCACTCTTAGCAATAAGAGTGGCTTTTTAATATTCAAAATTCACGTTTTCTATAAGTTCTCCTTTCCATTAGCTTTTCTCGCTAACCTGCTATAACTGTACTTAGTCATTCGACATCGCCCAATAAGGGTAAAACATCTTAAATTAGCATTACATGCATCGCTAAATTTGACCTAATCGCCTGTTTAATTAATCTTTTTTTCATTTTAGATTTAGGCATAAAAAAAGCCCCTAATATTTAGGGGCCTTTGAGGCGGTTAACGTTAGCGTATTTATACGCTAATGCTAATTAACCAATTGATTTTCTAACGTTACGGAACATTCTCATCCAGGGACTATCTTCACCCCATGAATCTGGGTGCCATGAGTTGGCAACCGTTCTAAAGACACGCTCGGGATGCGGCATCATAATCGTTACACGGCCATCAGTTGAACTCAATGCCGTAATCGCATTAGGTGAACCGTTAGGATTTTGTGGATACTGAGTCGCTATTTGACCATTAGCGTCAACATAACGCAGTGCAATGGTACCTGATGCTTCAGCAGCGGCTAATGCCTCAGGTGAGGCAAACTCTGCCCGACCTTCACCGTGAGAGACTGCAATCGGCATACGAGAACCTACCATCCCTTCAAAGAACAAAGATGGACTCTTCTGTACTTCAACCAAACTGAAACGGGCTTCAAAGCGCTCTGATCGGTTACGCACAAAGTGTGGCCATAATTCAGTACCAGGAATGATGTCTTTTAGATTCGACAACATCTGACAACCATTACACACCCCCAGCGAGAAGCTATCATCGCGTTCAAAGAATTGACTAAACTGCTCACGAGCGCGCTCGTTAAACAAGATTGACTTAGCCCAACCTTCACCCGCACCCAGAACGTCACCGTAAGAGAAACCACCACAAGCCACTAGGCCTTGGAATTCCTCTAAGCTGATCCGCCCGCTGAGAATGTCACTCATGTGAACATCTGTCGATTCGAATCCAGCACGATCAAATGCAGCCGCCATTTCGATATGCGAGTTAACACCTTGCTCACGTAAGATAGCCATCTTAGGTGCTGCACCTTTTAAGATAAACGGCGCAGCAACGTCTTTACTTGGGTCAAAGCTTAAATCAACCGTCAGACCAAGATCGTTATTGTCTTGTTTAAGCTCATGCTCCTCTTTGGCACACTCAGGGTTATCACGTAACGCTTGCATGCGGTAAGTGGTCTCAGCCCAAATGGTACGCAAGGAGGTACGTGACTCAGTTAAGATTTCACGTTCAGCATCAAAGATGGCGATTTGGTCGCTATCTGTTAGCTCGGCAACTTTATGGCAAGGAACACCCGCAGCAACAAACTGGGCCCTAATCGCAGCAGACTGTTCACGACGAACTTGGATTACAGCACCCAACTCTTCGTTAAATAGACGCTCAACGTCTGTCCCTGTTAATGCACTTAAATCAATATTTAAGCCAGTGTGACCGGCAAATGCCATCTCAACGAGTGTGGTGTATAAGCCACCATCACTTCTATCGTGATAAGCAATAATTGATTTATTGGCAACTAACGGCTGAATGACTTCAAAGAAGCCTTTTAGCGTCGCTGAGTTATCAAGATCTGGCGCGATATCGCCAAGTTCACTGTAAACTTGCGCTAAACAAGAGCCGCCAAGACGATTCTGACCTAAGCCTAAATCGAGCAATAACAGTTCGCTGTCGCCTTTATCTGTGCGTAGCTCTGGCGTGACGGTGTTGCGAATATCCTGAACGACACCAAATGCCGTAATAACTAATGACATTGGCGAGGTCACGGCTTTTTGAACGCCGTTATCTTCCCATGCAGTCTTCATCGACATTGAGTCTTTGCCTACTGGAATGGTCAGTGACAAGTCAGGACATAGCTCTTCACCAATCGCTTTAACCGCTTCATAAAGGCCTGCATCTTCACCAGGGTGACCCGCAGGTGACATCCAGTTAGCAGACAACTTAATCCGCTTGAACGAGCCAATATCAGTACCGGCGATATTCAAAATTGATTCCGCTACGGCCATACGCGCAGATGCGCCAAAGTCGAGCAGTGCCAGCGGCGTACGCTCACCTATCGACATAGCTTCACCGACATAGGCATCATAGCTTGACGCTGTCACTGCGCAATCGGCGACAGGAACCTGCCATGGACCCACCATTTGATCGCGATTAACTAGACCGGTTACCGTTCTATCACCAATGGTGATCAGGAAGGTTTTTTCAGCAATAGTCGGTAAACGTAGCAAACGGTGCGCCGCTTCTTTAACGGTAATATTACTTTGATCAAGCGCAGGTGAGATGGCTTTAGCGCTAACAACGTCGCGGCTCATCTTAGGGGCTTTACCTAACAAGACTTCTAATGGCAGGTCAATTGGATAGTCTTCGAAATGTTCGTCACTTAAGATCAGCTCTTTCTCTGCTGTTGCGACGCCAACAACGGCAAACGGTGCACGTTCACGTTCACAAATGGCGACAAATATATGCAGATTCTCAGGTGCGATTGACATAACGTAGCGCTCTTGCGACTCGTTACACCAGATCTCAAGCGGGCTCATCCCTGGCTCGTCTGAGGGTACGTTACGCAGCTCAAACTTACCGCCACGTCCGCCATCGTTAACAAGTTCAGGAAAGGCATTCGATAAACCGCCAGCCCCCACATCATGGATAAACTGGATTGGGTTCTCATCACCCATCTGCCAACAGCGATCGATGACTTCTTGGCAGCGACGTTCCATCTCTGGGTTTTCACGCTGAACAGAAGCAAAATCTAAGTCTTCACTCGATTGACCCGATGTCATTGACGAGGCTGCACCACCACCAAGACCGATGTTCATGGCAGGGCCACCTAGCACAACAAGCTTAGCGCCAACGGTGATCTCGCCTTTTTGCACATGATCTTCGCGAATGTTACCTAAACCACCCGCAAGCATAATTGGCTTGTGATAGCCGCGGACTTCTACGCCATTGTGACTATTAACTTCCTGCTCGTAGGTACGGAAGTAACCGACCAGCGCAGGACGACCAAATTCGTTGTTAAATGCAGCGCCGCCCAATGGGCCTTCGGTCATAATATCTAACGCGGTAACAATACGATCGGGTTTACCGTAATCGGCTTCCCAGGGTTGAACAAAACCAGGAATTTTAAGGTTTGAAACACTAAAGCCGGTCAATCCCGCTTTTGGCTTAGATCCACGACCTGTAGCGCCTTCATCACGGATTTCACCACCAGAACCTGTCGCAGCGCCCGCATAGGGGCTTATTGCTGTTGGATGGTTGTGGGTTTCGACCTTCATCAAGATATGCATAGGCTCGGTGTGATAACCGTAAACACCATCTTGCTTAGGGAAAAATCGACCCGCGGTAGCACCCGTCATCACCGCGGCATTATCTTTATAAGCTGAAAGGACATTATCGGGTGTGACAGCCATGGTGTTCTTAATCATTTTGAACAACGATTTAGGCTGAACCTCACCATCAATTTTCCAATCAGCATTGAAAATTTTATGACGACAGTGTTCAGAGTTTGCCTGTGCAAACATCATCAATTCAACATCGTGCGGATTACGCGCTAACAGTTTGAAGTTTTCAACTAAGTAGTCGATTTCGTCTTCAGCTAATGCCAGCCCTAACGTGGTGTTTGCCGATACAAGTGCACTGCGTCCTTCACCAAGAATATCAACGCTTTTGAATTTTGTAGGTTCAGTGCGAACAAACAACATATCGGCGGCATTAAAGTCCGTTAAAATCACTTCGACCATGCGGTCATGTAATAGCGCAGATAACGACTTTGCTTGTTCAGCAGTCATGTCGTCAGCAACAACGTAGTAAGCAATACCACGCTCTAAACGCAATACTTTATCGAGTCCACAGTTGTGGGCAATATCCGTTGCTTTAGAAGACCAAGGAGAAATGGTACCGGGACGGGGGGTAACAAAATGGAGACGACCTTCTGGCTGGTGTGCTTCAATAGCAGGGCCATAGGTTAAGATTTTTTCAAGCTGTTGAGTTTCATTTTCATCTAGTGATTCTTTCAAATCAGCTAAGTGGGTAAACTCGGCATAGATTTGGCGCACGGGTAGTGCTGCCGATTCACAAGCTTCCATCAGCTTCTGTACTCTAAACGCCGAAAGTGCAGGGGCTCCGCGGATGATCTCCATCACGTCTTTCTACCTTATAAATTATAATTGCAGGGTCAGATCTGGCGCCATTATAGGGAAATGTTTGCCACAAATCATTAGCAGTCGTTATAGAAAACAGTGTTTCCTGTGTAGGGGAAAGTGCTCGCTATTTTTTGTCGATTTGCTGAGCAAAATGTTAATTTAGCGTCATACTGAAATTGAACCCTTGATGAAAAACTGCACTTTTTTTGCAACACTTAAGAATGTGGTATAATCGACGACTATTTCTTTATATTTTAAGCGCTAACCCATAATAATGATGAAAAGATTTTTACTTGTTTACTGCTGCGTTATCTTACTGGCTGCCTGCCAGAAGGTCGCTGTGGAACAAGAAAAACCTAGCGTCATTGTGCCTAAAACGGAATTAGTGGTTGGCACCATATTTGGCCCTCAGATCTACTTTAGTACCGGCCAAGGTGACTCCGGTTACGATTACGAGATGGCGGAGCGTTTTGCTAAATACTTAGAACTCGAACTTAAGATGCAACCTTATGGCAATATCAGTGAGCTTTATAGTGCACTAAGGCGTGGCGAAGTTGACTTAATTGCGGCAGGACTTGCTGACACACCGTCAAGACGAGAGCAGTTTCGAGTCGGTCCACCTTTATACCGAGTTAACCAAGTTTTAGTCTATCGACAAGGCACTCCACCACCGAAAGATATCAATAAGCTGCAAGGTGATATCACGGTGATCAGCGACTCCTCATTTGTTGACACCTTAATCGAACTGCAAAAATCTAATCCCAACCTGGTTTGGGATCAGGAAAAAGATAAAGACGCAGAAGAGTTACTCACCATGATTGCCGCTGGCGAGCTGCTCTATACCATTGCCGACTCTACCAGCTTAGACATCAATAGACGCTTTATGCCTGAGCTACGCCAAGGGCCTATATTAAAAGAAAAACAACCGGTTGTTTGGTTGTTGCCGCCCAATAATAGTGATCGCCTAATGAGCAAACTATTAGCCTTTTGGCATATAGAAAAACGCCGTGGCACCCTCGCCCAGCTAAACGAAAAGTATTTTGCTCACGTAAAACGTTTTGACTATGTCGATACCCGCGCCTTTATTCGTGCCATCGATAATAAACTGCCTAAATACCAAGCGACGTTTGAAAAATACGCTGGAGATATTGATTGGCGCAAACTTGCAGCTACCGCTTATCAAGAGTCACATTGGAATCCCAATGCACGCTCACCGACTGGTGTACGCGGATTAATGATGTTAACCCTACCAACGGCAAAGCAAGTGGGCATTAAAAATCGCCTTGACCCTTTTCAAAGTATTCAAGGTGGCGCTAAGTATCTCAACAGTATGCTAGAGCGCTTACCCGATTCAGTGCCGGAGAGTCAGCGTATGTGGTTTGCACTCGCCTCTTATAATATTGGTTTCGGACATGTTGAAGATGCACGAAAATTAGCCCAATCAATGGGGCTCAATCCTAGTGCTTGGCGAGATATTAAAGAAGTTTTACCGCTGCTACAAAAACGTAAGCATTACAAAAAAACCCGTTATGGATATGCTCGCGGTAATGAAGCGGTTCACTATGTCGATAGTATCCGTCGTTATTACGACACTTTAGTGTGGATTGATAACCAGAATATTTTACTTGAATTAAAGGAAGATGTTACTCAAACTGCAGATAACAGCGGCCAGGTCGTTATCGAAAATGCTCAACCGCAGTAATAGAGCCCCATAACCCAAGACAAATTCATTAAAGCTTCATCTGATAACGTTAGAATCGTGGCTGTAGACCTTTCGAGCTTAGTTTTTGTTCGACTCTTTACCGTAAAGATGAATGATTTTAGTACAATAATTAAGTGAAAGATCGTAACGCACTCTAGTAGTGAAAGACCAACGGCCCTTAGTTACTCACCACAAGTTCAGGAGATCACATGAGAAAGAAAGCGATTAATAATATTGCAGCACGTCGCCGTACACAGCTGAAAACGCGCCATTTAAAAACCTTAAATAGACAAAAACAGTTCTTCGTTTTTATTCGCCCTTCTGAGTGATACCCATCGCATTAGGTATCCGGCCATTGTTGATGGGGAAGATGTACTTCTATGGTGTTGTGGATGAGAATAACGAGATGCTGCAATTCACGCCTTGTATAAACCCATTTTGCCACATGAATAAATAGATCATTTATTTAATTTGGCCGGTATCGCTTGCAGAGCATCTAGTTTAGCTAGGGCTTTAGCGGTTTTTTTCTCTTTTCTACGTCGCCTAAAAAAGGCACTTAACTGCTCAGCACATTCGGTTTCGAGCACACCAGATGTCACCTCCACCTGATGATTAAACGCACTGTGACGTACGATATCAATGACCGTCCCCGCAGCACCGGTTTTTTCATCATTGGCACCAAACACCAACCGACTAATCCTTGAATGCACAATGGCGCCAGCGCACATAGCGCAAGGTTCTAATGTTACATACAAGGTGCTATCTATTAGGCGATAATTTTCTAATACTTTACCCGCTTGGCGAATACACTGCATTTCTGCATGGGCGCTGGGATCATGCAAGCCAATACTAAAGTTAAAACCGGCACTTATCACTTCACCCTCTTTGACTAATACCGCACCAACGGGCACCTCACCTTTTTCTTCAGCCTTAGTGGCCATCTCCATCGCCATCTTCATAAAACGGCTATCTTGTTCCTGCTGTGACAATCGGTGCCCCTATTACGTTATAAAACCGCTCAATGCTATGTGACATCATTCCAATGCGACTAAAACACTTAGCTTGGTTACTTTCATCGTCATTATACCAAGCTTTAATTCGTTACAAGTAACAATTTCCCCCCTCAGCCCTCCACTAAATGCTCTCTAGCCACTTCACCTCATCAACCCGTTCACCAAAGAATGTCGCCCCAGCCACAGTATGATGACCATAGTCATAAAAGTATTTCTGATAATCATCATTAATGGCGTAACAGAGCTGTTTACGCTTATTGCAAACATAATCCATTCTATCGAGCACCCTAACAGTGGGGTATTTATCCCCAAGCCTGATTAAGGTCATATTTGCCTGCAGGGTAAACTGCTTAAATTCTCGGTCAGAAAACTGCTCAAAATGTTTCTGATTGATTTTAGTAATATCGAGGCTAGAAACATTGTTACCACCTCGCTCCTTTAGCAATAAGTGAAATAGAAAGTCTGCATAGGTACGCTGACCAAACTCCTCAAATTCATAAATATTTTTGACTAAAATTAGTTTTTTATTATCCGCAATCGAACGGGTAACGATGGTTTCGAGCTCAATAAGATCGGCAGGTTTATACTGAGATGCGAACATCACAACATCGGCCAAGAGGTAATTGGGTGAACGATAAAAAGTCTCATCGATGTTACCTATCTGAGTGCCGAAACGTGCTATTTGAAATTGGCGCTGGGTGATGACGCTACTCGTAAGCACATTAAAAATGTCTTTAGAGTGCGAGTTCCCCACTATCAATAAACGCTTTCGGTCATCTTTAGTGTCAAACCACTGAGTCCTGTCATAGCTGTTCTTATCAACACCATAATCCTTATTACCACTGAGAGTGCGCAGTTGGCTCCAGCTATTGGCGCCAAGCTGTCGATTATCCGGCTGATAAGATTTCACCATTAAGTTCGAGTCAGCATCATTGGATTTATAGAGCTGATTTGCATCTACCAATAGGCCTGTCATTGCAAATGCCACCGTCAACACACCACCACTGGTGAAAATAAATCGCCGACTATAGGTCTGCTTATTCCTCAAAGGGACCTCAACAAAGCGCCAACTCAGGTATGACAGAGCAACAATAGCAATACACAGAGACAGCATCAGCCAATGTGAGGGTTCTGTAAAGCTGCGATACTTAACCAATGCAAATATAGGCTGATGCCATAGATAAGCACTATAACTTATCAGCCCAATACCGACAAAAAACTGCCGACTTAAAAGCTGCTGCACCAAGGTGCCATTTTTGGCAAACAGAATAATCAACACCGTTCCAAGAGTGGGAATTAACGCGTACAAACTTGGAAAGGGAGTAGTGGAATCGAAAATGAAAATTGAAAATAGCACTAACAGCAAACCCAATATGCTCAGCAGGTTATTCAGCTTTTCTGGCAATAACTTATATTTCTCTTGCTGGAGGCTAAACGCCGCAAAAACACCGATGAGTAGTTCCCAACCTCGCGTAGGCAACAAGTAAAAGTTTGCTGACGGCGCATTATATGCTGCCCATTGTGCTAAAGATAAACTAGCCAAGAAAATCAGCACCAATGCGCCAAGAATGACACGTTTGCCTTTACCCCATAACATCATTAAGAACAAAGGAAAGAAAATATAATATTGCTCTTCAACCGCTAAACTCCAAGTATGCAACAAGGGTTTTAGCTCGGCGGCGGTATCAAAATAATCACTCTCTAGCCAAAAGAGGATATTAGACGAAAAAGTAGATACTGCGACAATGCTTTGAAAGAAGTCTTTAAGGTCCAGCGGCATTAACCATAGCCAGGCGAAAGGAATACAGCAAAACATGACAAAAAACAGCACCGGTAAAATCCTTCTGGCCCTGCGTTCATAGAAGTTAATAATGCTAAATTTGTCCTGCTCGAGTTCAGCCAAAATAATACTGGTGATCAGGTAGCCGCTAATGACAAAAAATACATCGACCCCCACAAAACCACCGCTAAACTGAATAAAGCCAGCATGAAATAAGATAACGGGAATAACGGCAACCGCCCTTAAACCATCGATTTCAGCTCTATAACGCATAGGCTAGCTCCTGCTAATCAATCCCAATCCGTTAAATTAGTATAAGAAACATCGGTTTGTTTCGCTTACAAATCGCGCTAATAAAAAAACGCACACATATTACTATGTGCGCGTTTTTATTTTGACTAACAGTTAGGCGTTATCCGTTACGGATTATTCCCACTCAATCGTTGCAGGTGGCTTACCTGAAATGTCGTAGACAACACGCGAAATGCCGTCAACTTCGTTGATGATTCGATTAGATACGCGACCTAAGAAATCATACGGTAAATGCGCCCAATGAGCTGTCATAAAGTCGATAGTTTCTACCGCACGTAAAGACACAACCCAATCGTACTTACGACCATCGCCCATCACGCCAACAGAACGTACCGGCAGGAACACAGTGAACGCTTGGCTCACTTTGTTGTAAAGGTCAGCACTGTGCAGTTCTTCAATGAAAATCGCATCCGCTAGACGCAATAAATCACAGTACTCTTTCTTTACTTCACCCAACACGCGCACACCAAGACCCGGTCCTGGGAATGGGTGACGATAAAGCATGTCATACGGCAGACCGAGTTCTAAACCAATCTTGCGCACTTCATCTTTAAATAACTCACGCAGTGGCTCAACAAGGCCCATTTCCATATCGTCTGGCAAACCGCCAACGTTATGGTGTGATTTAATCACGTGCGCTTTACCTGTGGCACTACCAGCAGATTCAATGACATCAGGGTAAATAGTGCCTTGAGCAAGCCATTTTGCATTAGCGCATTTCTTTGATTCTTCATCGAAGATCTCAACGAAAACACGACCAATGATTTTACGTTTTGCTTCAGGATCCGCTTCGCCAGCCATTTGTTCTAAGAAACGGTGTTCAGCATTCACATGAACAATGTTAAGTCCAAAGTGATCGCCAAACATATCCATCACTTGCTCAGCCTCGTTTAAACGTAAAAGACCGTTATCAACGAACACACAAGTCAACTTATCGCCAATCGCACGATGAAGTAGCATAGCCACAACCGATGAATCAACACCACCCGATAAACCTAAGATAACTTCATCGTTACCGATCTGTTTTTTAAGTTTCTCAATGGCATCTTCAATAATTGAAGACGGTTTCCAGTTAGCATCACAGCCACAGATCTCAAGGGCGAAATGCTCAAGCATGCGCTTACCTTGACGAGTGTGAGTCACTTCTGGGTGGAACTGCACGCCGTAGAACTTTTTGTCTTCATTCGCCATCGCGGCAAACGGACATGTCTCGGTTTTTGCTACAGTAACAAAACCTTCAGGAATTTCAGATACCTTGTCGCCGTGACTCATCCATACGTCAAGCAGAGGCTTACCAATGTCACTGACCGCATCTTCGATGCTTTTGAACAATGCTGATTCGGTTTGAATTTCTATTTGCGCATAACCAAACTCACCTTCACCCACACCTTGAATCACTTTACCGCCAAGCTGCTCAGACATGGTTTGCATGCCGTAACAAATCCCCAGTACTGGAACGCCTGCGTTAAATACATATTCTGGTGCACGAGGAGAGCTGTCTGCAGTCACACTTTCTGGACCACCGGCTAAGATAATGCCGTTGGGTGCATATTCACGAATTTGTTCTTCGGAAACATCCCAAGCCCAAAGTTCACAATAAACACCGATTTCACGAATACGGCGGGCAATCAATTGGGTGTATTGAGATCCAAAATCGAGGATGAGGATCTTATGCTCATGAATATTGTTCATGGGGTACCTTATCTTTATATTTTTATTTAACTAAATTCTTAATCTTACGTAGAGGTCTTGCGTCGCGATGAGGCTAGCCAATGTCCACATAAATAAAAGGCGACAGTCACTGTCGCCTTTTCAAACCTTACGAGCCGAAACTGTAGTTCGGCGCTTCTTTGCTGATAGTCACATCATGCACATGAGACTCGCCCATACCTGCTGAGGTAATTTTCACAAATTCTGCTTTTTCATTAAGATCTTTAATGGTCGCACAGCCCGTTAGGCCCATGCATGAACGCAAACCGCCCATGTGCTGGTGAATGATCTCTTTAAGCTTACCTTTGTAAGCAACGCGACCTTCAATACCTTCTGGCACCAATTTGTCTGCAGCGTTATCGCTTTGGAAATAACGGTCAGACGAACCTTGTGTTTGCGTCATTGCGCCAAGAGAGCCCATACCGCGGTATGACTTATAAGCGCGGCCGTTATAAAGCTCAGTCTCGCCTGGTGCTTCATCAGTACCTGCAAACATAGAACCCGCCATGATGCATGATGCACCGGCAGCGAGTGCTTTAGCCAAATCACCAGAGAAGCGAATACCGCCATCGGCAATAACGGGGATATTAAGGTGCTTAACCGCGGCAGCAGCGTCAGAAACAGCAGTAATCTGCGGCACACCAACACCGGTGACGATACGAGTCGTACAGATAGAACCAGGGCCAATACCGACTTTAACCGCGTTAACGCCCGCTTCAACCAGTGCTAATGCACCTTCAGCTGTGGCAACGTTACCGCCAACAATTTGTAAGTCAGGGTATTTGGCACGGGTATCACGAATACGCTGCAGAACGCCTTCAGAGTGACCATGAGATGAATCGATAAGCAGTATATCAACACCGGCGATAACAAGTGCGTCAACACGCTCTTCATTACCTGGGCCAGCGCCAACGGCAGCGCCAACACGTAATCGACCTAATTCGTCTTTACAGGCGTTAGGCTTACGCTCAGCTTTTTGGAAATCTTTAACCGTGATAAGACCTTTAAGCTTAAAGTTACTGTCAACAACAAGTACTTTCTCAACACGGTGAGAATGCATCAGCGTTTGAACTTCATCAAGCTTGGTGCCTTCAGGCACGGTCACAAGGCGATCTTTAGGGGTCATCACCTGATCAACAGTACGGCTCCAATCAGTAACAAAGCGAACATCACGGCCAGTAATAATACCGACAAGTTCGTGTGCGTCATTAACGACTGGGTAACCCGCAAAACCGTTTTTAATCGTGAGAACTTTAAGATCGGCAAGGGTGGTGGTTGGCGTTACAGTGACTGGCTGTTGAACAATGCCCGCTTCGTAAATTTTTACTTTGCGCACTTCTTCAGCTTGTTGCTCAATCGTCATATTTTTATGAATAAATCCTAAACCACCTTCCTGAGCAATCGCAATTGCTAAGCGTGCTTCTGTGACGGTATCCATCGCAGCTGACACTATAGGCGTGTTTAGTTCTATCGTATTGGTTAGACGTGTTTTGACAACGGCAGTATTTGGGAGGACGGTGGAGTGCGCAGGAACTAGCAACACATCATCAAACGTTAGCGCTTCTTTCTTCAATCTTAACATGCAACATCTCCCCAAGAGAGTAGGATTTAGAGGTGAAATATTGCGGCGAGATTATACCTTGCATATCTGGGTTGGTAAATGGAAAATAGGCATTAATTAGCATTTAGTGTGAAATAATCATGAAAACCGCAAAAAACAACGTTTACACGGTCTCTCGGCTCAATGGTGAAGTAAGACAGCTCCTTGAGGGACAGTTGGGCCGAATTTGGCTAAATGCTGAGATTTCAAATTTTGCCGCCCCCGGTTCTGGCCACTGGTATTTGACCTTAAAAGACAATGCTTCGCAGATACGCTGCGCCATGTTTAAAGGCCGCAATCAAGCAGTGACTTTTCGTCCGGTCAATGGTCAGCAAGTATTAGTTAAGGGCAATATTAGCGTTTATGAGCCAAGAGGCGATTATCAGCTACTCATAGAATCTATGCTCCCCGCAGGTGACGGTTTATTAGCTCAGCAGTATGAAGCGTTAAAGATGAAGCTCGCGGCCGAAGGCATGTTTGCTGCAGACACTAAACGTCCATTACCCAAAAACATTCAACGAATAGGCGTGGTCACCTCCCCTACTGGCGCGGCTATTCGCGATATCTTGCATGTATTAGCAAGGCGTGACTCCTCAGTGGAAGTCATCATCTACCCAACCCCAGTGCAAGGCGTTGCTGCCGCGAAAAGTATCTGCAGCGCCATCAACCTCGCCAACACCCGCGCTGAAGTTGATGTACTGCTGGTCACCCGTGGCGGCGGCTCATTAGAGGATTTGTGGTGCTTTAACGACGAAGGGTTAGCACACACTATCTACAACAGTGGCATTCCAGTAGTGTCCGCCGTCGGTCATGAAGTTGATACGACCATCAGTGATTATGTCGCCGACCTTCGCGCCCCTACCCCATCCGCCGGTGCCGAGTTGTTATCAAATGATGCCGACAACAAAGCCCAAAAGCTCACTGCAGTATTGTCACGCTTAAAGCAAAGTTGGCAGCATTATCAGTTAAAGCAGCAAAGTCGACTGCAAACCGCAGAGCACCGCCTGCAAAAGCAAGATCCGCAGCGCCGCTTGCAAACCTATGAACAAACCTTTGATGAGATGCAATTAAGACTGCAAAAAGCGATGCAATCAAAACTGCATGGTTTGACGTTAAAGCAGCAACAACTCAGTAGCCGACTCGACAATCAATCGCCGCAACATCGATTAGATTTAGAGAGCCAACGTTTAAGCTATTTGGGCGACAAACTCACCGCGCTAATGACAGATAAGTTAAACATGAGCGAGCAACGTATCGCCCATCGCGCTCAGCAGTTAGACACAGTGAGTCCACTGGCGACATTAAGCCGAGGGTATAGTATTACCCTAAATGGCGAAGGTAAGGTGCTACAGGCGGCTGACGACACTATTGTCGGTGATACGCTGACCACACGTTTGCGAGATGGAAGTGTGAGCTCGACGGTTATTGAGGTGGGGTAACCTGTTGCAGATTCTATCTTCACTTGAGAAGGCATGTTCAAAGTTCGTTTGAAAATTAACGTACAGCTAATCAAACTTCGTTTGATAAAGGTCGTGAGCTTCCAGTTCACACTCGGCCAAGAGGGGATCAACAGCAATCCCCTCTTGGATCACCCCTGCCGCCCCGACGAAGTTGTCTTCCTCGTACTTATTCGAAATAGCCTAACGCTTCCAATGGGGCATCTGATGTAAATGGACTTACGAATGTCGTGGTGGCATGGATGCCAAGGAACGACCTGCCCCGCGAAAGCTATGCCCACGTCCGTGTGGGCATTACGGCTCTTTCTTCAACGTACTTCGGCACCTCCGATGGGGAAGTCGTGTTTTCTGTGAATTTGTTTGTGTGTTTATTTTCTGAGTTCTTATTTCTAACGAAAGAGCCAGATGTTTGCGCTTTTCAAACCCAGTGTAGATGCGGCTGAGGCCTTCGGTTTCAGGGATGAAACCGCAGAGCGGCCATGGATGGCGAAAAGCGTGCCTCTGTTGCGTCTGCACATACGTTCATTCGCATCCATGTGATCACGACATTCGCACATCCATGTGCAGCACCACCGCTGGTCATTGGAACCACAACACTGAGAATATCAAGCTACGCTTGACCAAGGTCGTGGTGCTTCGCCCACACCAGAGCCAAGGGGCAAAGCGCTTGCGCTCCTCTTTGATCTTCAATATAAGCAACTTCTACAAATTCTTTATGTGTATCAAGGCCAATAAAAAGTATGTTATGTTTATTCATGCAGATCTCCGATTTAGTTTCTTTAACAAAACTATTATGGCTCTGGCTTTCAGCTAA
>NZ_PJBM01000237.1:0-35675 GCF_002836075.1 Shewanella sp. GutDb-MelDb
CCTGTAACTAGATTGTTGCCACAGTTAATTAATTATGGTTATATTCCGCTGAGAAATATATTTTCATTTACATTTGAAACAGCTTAAAAAGATATTTCTAATTAAAATAAAACAAATAATTATTATAAGTTTCCAGGGAGTAATGATATGCAAGTTAATTCAAGATTGGCCAAAGCTGTTCGCTTTGCGTTAGTAAGTGGTGCAGCAACTGCAGCAGCGCTTAGTTCGCCAGTTGTTCTTGCCGTTGACGCTGACAATGCGGATAAAGTTGAACGAATTCAAGTTACTGGTTCTCGTATTCAACGTAGCGACATGGAAACAGCAACTCCTGTTACTGTGTTAAGTGCAGATGATATGGCGAAACAAGGTTTTACCAATATCCAAGAAGCACTAGAAAGCTTAACGTCAGCCACCAGTGCAATGACAACCCAATCTGTCCACGGTTTTACCCCAGCAGCTACTTCTATCAGTCTTCGTGGTGCAGGTGCTAACCGTACGCTAACCCTGATTAACGGTAAACGTTTGAACCAGTACCCAAAACCTTCTGGCGGCACTGATAATTTCGTCGATACTGCAAACCTTCCAATGGAAGCTGTACAGCGTATTGAGATCTTACAATCAGGCGGTTCAGCCATTTACGGCGCTGACGCTGTTGGTGGTGTAATTAACATCATTTTGAAAAAAGACTTCGAAGGTGCAGCACTTAAGTATCGCCACGGTGACACCACAAATGGTGGCGGCGCAAGCGACCGTATTGCACTTTCATTAGGTTCTTCTTCTGATAAAGGCAACATTTCCACTTTCATCGAATTTACTGATACAGAAGCACTCAAGGCGACTGATAGAGAAAACTTTGGTCTACATACAGACAAAGTACCTCACAGCGCATCTTCTCAATATAGCTCATATGGTGCGAGAATTTCTGGCGCTGGTGCTGGTGCACGCGCACTTTCAGCAGAAGAATGTACCGCTGGCGGTTTTTTCTGGGATTCTGCTCGCAGCATCTGTGGTTTTGACCGTTCACAATGGCGCGACCTTCAACCTGAAAGCTCTCGTTTTATCAGCTCTACCAACTTTAACTACGAGCTAAGTGATAATATTACTTTCCTTGGCCGTTTAGATTTTGCTGAAGCAAAATCCACAACGAACATAGAACCATCAGCAACAAATGATTATGACATCAATGTCGCTGGCGATCAGCTAACAGTGAGCTATGGCAAAATTGGTGAAGATGATTACCTAAGCAAAGTTTTTGGCAATAAATCAGCTGTTTTAGGCGGCGATTTCGCTAACGCAGAAGATGGCGACTACACCTATATTCGTCGTCTACACGAGCTTGGAAACCGTTCAACAGAAACCAAGACCCGTAACTACTTCTTTACCGCTGGTTTAGAGGGTATGTTAGCAGATGAATATAGTTGGAACGCATCAGTTAACTATGGCCGTACTAACGTTGATGTATTTGGCAGTGGCTATGCTACTGCTGGCGGTATGTTTGATTATGTGTCCGCAGGCGAAAACGGTAATTCATTGCTTAAAAATATGTCAGATAAAGATGCAGAAAAAGTATCTTATACATCTTTTGAGCGGGCGCAATCTACACAAAAAAACGTACAAGCTAACATCACTGGGCCGCTATTCGAGATGGATGCAGGCGATGCCATGTTCGCATATGGTGCAGAGTACACTACACAAGACTATAGCTCTGACACTGATTCCGAATCTAAGAATGGCAACATTCTAGGAAAAGGCGGTTCTTCAGGAGCGGGTGAGCGTTCAAACTGGGCGACTTATGCAGAATTGAGCATTCCGGTGTTGGATGTGTTAACTATTGATGCAGCGCTTCGCTATGATCGCTTTGATGATTTTGGTGGTAACCTTTCACCACAAATAGCAGTAGAGTATCGCCCACTTAGAGAACTACTTGTTCGCGGATCGTGGAGCTCAGTATTCCGTGCACCAGATATGCACCGTGTATACGGTAATGCAACCGATGGTTTTGCTACCGTCATTGACTTTAAACAATGCCAAGCAATGGGCGGCGCTCCTGGTACGACATACCCAGATGAAACGCTAAATGCAATCTGTAATGAACTGCACATTGATAGTACTACCGGCGCGAATAAAGAGCTAGAGGCAGAAACTGGTTACACTGCAAATATCGGCACGGTATGGGGTGGCGAAGCATTCAACGCATCATTCGATCTTTGGGAATGGAAGCTTGACGACATGGTCAGCGATATCAGTTCTTCAAAAGCTGCTCGTGAATACGAACAGTTTGAAGACATGATCACGCGTGACGCAGACGGGACTATTACTCATGTCAATGCAACAGCACAAAATCTAGCCTACCAAAAAGTACGCGGTCTTGATCTAACTGCTGGTTATAACTGGGATCTGAACCAGCTAGGAGAGCTTAAGCTGAATTTCCGGAGTACTTATATCCTAAATTCAGAGTACCAATTAACACCAACAGATGAAGTTGAAGATGATATTGATAACGGTGGCTTGCCTCAGTATCGTGCAAATATAGTATTAGGCTATTACATCAATGACTTCGAAGCGACATTAGCGGCATACCACACTGCTCGCATGCACGGCAGCCAATACAAGTCATTAAAGAAATCAGCTATCGATGCAGCTGAAAAAGCACAAACTGAGTTAGATTTTGATGAAAGTGCTCATGAAGTGGCTTCTCAAACTAAATGGAATTTAACAGCAGGTTACAACATCACTGACTCAATAAAAGTCAAAACGGGTGTGGTAAACTTGTTTGATGCTGGTCCTAACTTTGACCCAACTGCAACGTCATGGCCACACTACCCACGTAACGTATACAACGCGCGTGGACGTGAATGGTTTGTTGAAGGTGAAATCACGTTCTAAATAATGTAGAAATTAAGCGTTATGATTTAACGCTTATTTAGACATAAAAATGGCATCCTCGGATGCCATTTTTTATATCAGTTTAAACATACACACTGCATTTATGGACATTTCTGCGTTACCTGCGCTGACAATTTATCTCGATTTAACTAAACCCTAAGTAGTGAGCGGCGATAACAATCACACTCGATACACAAAACAGTGCGACCATGAAACGCCAAATAAATTTAAGCCACTGTCCCCAATCAACTCGGCACACCCCTAATGTTGCCATCAAGGATGCTGACGTTGGCACCAATACATTGGTAAAGCCATCCCCCAATTGAAATGCTAGCACCGCCACTTGCCGCGTAACTCCAACAATATCAGCTAAAGGTGCCATCAATGGCATCGTCAGAGCAGCTTGGCCAGAACCTGAAGTCACAAAAAAGTTAAACACAGATTGAAACACCAACATAAACCACGCTGACATCACACTGGGCAAATGACCGATAAACTCACCTGACACACTCAAAATAGTGTTCAAGACACTTGGATTAGCTGCATTACTGCCGCCTAACAACAGTAAAATGCCTGACGCGCACCCAACGAGCACCGCGGGTTCCAACATTGTCGCTGCGCCTTGTTTAAAGCTAGCCGCAACCTTATTAACGCTCATGTTGTTGAGTTTAAACACCACGCCAATGATCCCTACGATGATCCCCATCGTAAAAAACTGACTGGCGATCTCAGGAATAAACCACGCATTGGCAATAACGCCCCAGATTATCCACGCAATCGTCGCCACAATTGTGAATAGCACCAATATATCGCCTACGTTAAAGCGGCTATCAAGCTTAGACTCGCTCGCATTATCACGAAAGTATTGGTCACTGCTGTAACTGTAAGAAAATGCCGGTTTCGCTTTGACTTTAGCGGCATAACGCATAGTGAAAACCAAGCCCATTAATGTGAACCCGAGCCACATCACCACTCGCATGCTTGAGCCCGACAGCACAGGTACGTCCGCGATACCTTGTGCTATCGCAACGCTAAAAGGGTTCATCCAGGAACTGGCAAAGCCTATTTGGGTCGCCACATACGTCACCATCACGGTTGTAATGCCGTCATAGCCAAGCCTTATCATTAATGGGCAAATAATTATTGCGAACGCTATCGCCTCCTCCCCCATTCCAAAACGGCGCCGCCTAAAGAAAACAAGATGAATATTACTGGAATGAACAGGGTTTCATTGCCGCGGGTTTTGTCGATCAACTTTAGTATGCCGTTATCAATCGTGCCTGTTGCCATCACAATGCCAAAAGCACCGCCTATGACTAACATGAACATGATGACGCCAATCGCGCTACCCCACTTGGAACCTGAGACTAGACCTTCAAATGCAAAATTAAAAAAACCTGCGCCGCCTCCCCCTTCAAATAAGCTCACAGGGTTAAGTATAGGCTCACCATTGGCATCTTTTTCATAAGAAAATGAGCTGGGGTCGATAACACTACGACTCTTCTCAACGCCATCAATGACGTAACTAACCTCTTGTGTTTCAAACGAACCAACGGGGATGAAATAGGTCATTAATGCCGCGCCCAGTGCGACAAAGAAAATGATGACTAGCGTGTCTGGCATCTGCCAAGTATTGCTCTGCACATCAACACTATTGTTAGCGAGCGCGGGGGCCTGTTCGTTCGAGGAAGGAGCTTGATTCATTTTACAGCCATATTATTGTTATTTGGCTGCAAATATAAACCAATGTGGAGCCTTTATCTATGCATCATCCGCGCGGTAAGCAGCATTTGGTAGCATTATCATGCAACCGATTGCTTTCGCGCAAAATAGCATGTCAGTTGTTGTACCATTAACATGAAAATCAGTGAACATAATAACGCAGGCACAATGGGGTGGATCTGATAAGGCAAAGGCGTTTGGTTTTGTAATAGCAGATAACTCAACATGCCACTTACCATTGCCGCCAGCGCACTATTTCCAGTAATAGAAGGCCAATAAAGCCCAGCCACAATCGGCCATAAGAATACCGCTTGCAAGGCGCCAAAGGCCGCCAAGTTAATCCAAACAATCATATCGGGTGGGCTCAATGCCCAGTAACAAGCACTGAGGGTAATTAACAGCATCACAAAGCGAGTCAACCAGACTTGCTTTGTCGCTGATAGGTTTGGCATCACTTTAACCATTCCATCTCGAACAATACTGGTCGCTGATTGCAGTAACATCGAGTCAACCGACGACATCACTGCCGCAATAGGGGCTGCCAGTAATGTGCCCGCGATTAATGGCGGTAACAAACCTGACATGAGTGTTGGCATAATATTGTCTGGCACACTCAAATCAGGAAATAAAGCCCGGCCAAGCACGCCACATAAATGTGGAATTAACGTCATAAAGAAGCAAATTATGGTGCCCCAAATGATCCCGGTTTTTAATGAGGCTTTATCTTTTACCGCCAACAAACGCACAACGGTATGTGGCAAGCCCATGGTGCCAAAACAGATCAACAACCAAAACGACAACATCATTGGCCAAGATAAAAAGTCATCGATACTGTGGGGACTAAACAAGGCTGGGGTTTGCTGAGTGAGTAGCTGCATTTTTTCCGGTAGTTGCGGCTGCGACAATATCACCAGCAACAGGATAAACAGCCCTAACAACATGACAATACCTTGCAAGGCATCGGTTAATACCACCGCCCTAAAACCCCCTGTTAAGGTATAAGCTAATACCGTACAAACGAAAATAACTAAGCCAAGCTCATAGCTTATTCCCGTAACGCCTGAGAGTAACCTAGCGCCACCAATAAACTGCACCGAAATCATGGCAATAAAACCAACCACTAAGCTGACCATTGCAAAAGTACTTAAATAAGGGTTTTGAAAACGTGCATCCAGCCACTCAATGAGGGTCACATGTTGATGTCGCCTCATCGCCAAAAATCGACTGCCCAGCACGCCTAAGGTTAATAGTGCGACAGGCACTTGGATAAGGGCTAACCACACCCATCCAAGTCCATATTTATAAGCAGCACCAGAACCGCCGATAAATGAACTCGCACTGGTATAAGTGGCCACTAAGGTTAATGCGAGTAATGGTCCACTGAGAAATGCGCCGCCGATAAAAAATCGCTTTGCCTTATCAGTATAGAGTCCACTGTCCTCATCAGTTCTACGTGACTGACGAGCACTCCAAAAGCGTGTCACTAACAGGCTCATTACTAAGTAAAGCAAAACCGGTAATAAACTAGTCATTGGTTTCCCCTAGTGTTCTCACCAAAAAAATGATTAGCATCAGTGGCGCCAAAATGCAGGAAAACCAGAACCAAATAGGTAAGCCGTACCAGTAGCCATACTCCGTTAGTAACAAAGGCCCTAGGCACCATAAAACAAAATAACCAAGGGTTAATAACAATGCAGTGGTTGATAACGATCTCATGAAAGCACACAGCCTGAGTTAAATATAAGAAGCGGGATGACGACACTAAAGTCGTGCGATGGCCGATTCTAATCAATATTTACAATCGGCACCAGCCAGAGTAACCAGTTACTTAACTCATATCTTGATAAATGTTTAAACCGTTACTTTACACGCTGTAAAAAACGCCACTATTGGCGACATAAGATAACTTACTGATTTACTGATGAAGCTTTCATACTAACAAGCAAGGCACTGGCTATTCCCCCATCTCAGTGATCACCTTGAAAAGCAGTCAACACACAGACATTTAATCAGATGGTACTATTTGGGTGCACACTATATTTAGAAGAGTGAGCCGTCTCTAAGTTTTTCAAACCGTTACCCAACTTAGCTTGTGTCCCTAAAGATCCCCCCCTAAAATCAGGCTTTATAGATCATCAATAAAATTGATAGTTTCCATTTGGCAAATTTTCAGTTAGGGAAAACAATATACATAATGAAGTACTCTCTTAAGCAAATCATGGTTTTTGATGCTGTTGCCAGTTTAGAAAGCGTCAGCGCGGCGGCAAGAAAATTGTCTATGACACAGTCAGCAGTGAGTATGTCACTAGGACAGTTAGAAAATTTGCTAGGTCGACCACTCTTCATTCGCCAAGGGAACAGACTCACCCTAAGCCACTGGGGCAACTGGCTTAGGCCAAAAGCCAGACGTTTGCTACAAGATGCGCAACAGATTCAATTAGGTCTTCACGAACAACACCTTATAAGTGGAAGATTTAGGATTTGTTCAAGTCAAACCGCCGCAGAGCATCTGCTTCCTGAACTTATAAGTAAAATTGATACCGATTTTCCAGAACTACGAATTGACTTGATGGTGGAGAACACCGAAAACGTGATCGAAGGCTTACTTAATTATGAATACGACTTTGGCATAATCGAAGGACGAAACGACGACAGTCGTCTTCACCAAGAGCAATGGCTAGATGATCACCTTGTGGTGGTTTCATCACCGCATCATCCTTATGCCAAGTCAAAATCAGCAAGCTTAGCGCAGCTAGAACAAGCCAAATGGGTACTGCGCGAACAAGGCGCCGGAACCCGGCGTATTTTTGAGGGTGCTATTCATGGGATCATTGAAAAGCTGCATGTGTGGAAGGAGTATGAATATGTCTCGGTACTCAAAGCGCTTGTGAAAAATGGCCCTTATTTAAGTAGCCTGCCCTACTTAGATGTAGAAAAAGAGATAGCGAGTGGCGAGTTAGTTGTTTTATTAACACCACAACTCAATATGCAGCGTCACCTTTCATTTGTTTGGCGCAATGATTCAGGTGAAAACCCACTAAGAGATTGCGTGATCACAGAAGCTAGGCGTCTTAGCCGCCACAAGCTGTCATCAAAAAGCCCCCGTTAACGACGAAAGAGACAAAGAGGTGCAATGGTTCATCGCACCTCTATACCCATTCTACTTGAAGATGCTCGTTTCAGAGGCGGTGTGCGAGTTCAATTCTAGACGCATTAATATAGAAATGGTTATTCCCTTTTAAGTTAGTGCAACAACGAAGTGGGCTTGCACAACGCCTCTGAATCCTGCATCTTCAGGTAGGACGGGTATATATATCAAACAAACTTAAAACTTGTAAAGATCACACACTTTTTGTGCGATATCTTCTCGGGTGATAACGCCACATAACACGCCCTCATCGACCACAGGGAAGACACTTGGCTTGCTAGCATTCGCCCCGCGTAGCCGCTCTTCATAGCTTTTAAACGTATTGCCTATCAACATAGCACTATCATTGACTGGGAATAGCTTGCTTCTATCGACCACCATTAACTCAATCAAGTCAGCAACAGCATCTAAAGGCGAGACTGTTAATACTTGGGTTTGCATCAAGTCACCGACTTTAAAGCTAATACCACGGACAAATTCTTCAGACCATAAACTACGTAACAGATCCTGCTGTGAGATAAACCCAAGTAGCTGCTTTTTTTCGTTGACTACGGGAGCGCCACGACTAGCGCTGTCTGATAGTTGTTTAAGCCCTTCATACACAGAAAGATCCGCGGTGAGAGTGAATGGCGTAGGGTTCATAAGATCGCTTACATTTAGTCTTTGAAT
Organism: Shewanella sp. GutDb-MelDb; assembly: GCF_002836075.1. Lineage (NCBI taxonomy): Bacteria > Pseudomonadati > Pseudomonadota > Gammaproteobacteria > Alteromonadales > Shewanellaceae > Shewanella > Shewanella sp. GutDb-MelDb. The sequence goes on from NZ_PJBM01000237.1 coordinate 8,426, forward strand.
TGTTTTTGGCATTATTTTTACTCCGGGGAATAGATGAGAATGGCTGTTACTCTCAATCAGTGAAGACTCTGCTTCTGCTTGTTTTGCTAATGGGGTTTCGATTTGAGTATCAAAAGCCGCTAACGCAATAACTTCCGCTAAGCAGGCTTGTTTATTTGAAGACGTAGTTCTTTGATTTGCTATTGGATCGGCCTTTTCTATTAACCAATATCCCAAACCAACAAATAGGCCACCGCCGACAATGTTGCCCAAAGTCACTGGTATTAAATTATTGATAATAAAATGATTTATAGTAAGGTCTGCAAATTGACTTTGCGTCACATTGAGTGCTTCGAACCAACTTGGATCAGAAAATTGGGCTATAACGATACCGAGAGGGACCATAAACAGATTTGCAATGCTGTGTTCAAAGCCACTACTCACAAACATGGCGACAGGTAGCATCAAAAGAATTGCTTTAGTTAATGCATCTTTACTGGCGAATGTCATCCACACACCTAGACACACCAACATGTTACACAACATACCCAATACAAATGCTTGCCACCAACCATGGTGTAGCTTGTGTTGCGCGATATTAAGTGCGTTGAGACCCCATTGTCCGTCGTTCAAATTTTGCATGCCTGCGATAACGATCATGCACAACATCAGCATCGCACCCACAAAATTTCCTGCGTAGACTCGTGCCCAACATTTAAGCAAGTCCGTACTTGATACTTTTTTCTGTGCCCAAGCCACGCTGCTCAATACAGTGCTTGTAAACAGCTCTCCACCACAGATCACAACCAACATTAAGCCAAGACTAAAAGCCAGTCCTCCCGCTAGTCGAATGAGCCCCCAGGGCCCGCTGCTGCCTGTTGTGACCGTAATATAGAACACAAAAGCCAATGCGATAAATGCACCAGCAAATATTGCTAAACCAAAGGATTCCCATTTGGCTTTAATCACTTTATCTGTACCGTACCCTTCAGCTTGCTGGTATAAACTTGGCGTTGCAGCATTCACCGGGCTCGTTGTCGTCTCCGTTTGGTGCGTTAAAGGAATGAGGTTTGGTTGACTATGTGCAGTCATGCTTCCCCCTCGCCTTTACGTCACTAAACTTAATATGCGCTACATTCATTAAATTCTCCTGTTAATCCATCGCTTCGCTCGGTCTGAGAACAAAATTAACCTAATAACACGCCCAATAAAATTGGGTAATAATGATGGTCGCTATCATTATTATTGATATGGAAAGTCAATAAAATAGAGTTGTTAAAATTGTAAAAAACAGCAACAACCAACATAAGTCATTGTATGTAAATAGAATTTATTTATTGCTCTGTATTGTTTCGGAGGATATAAAAAACAACAACAAAGAAGAAAGGATCATCAATCGCTGATTAAAGGTTAACAAGAGTGATAAGTGACGTGTATAAACAGTGCTATCTATTCAGTTGATTTGAGTCAATTTCAAGCACATGAATAAGCCATTTTACGGTTATCGATAGATCTCGAGAATTCCTCAATCAACACTAAAGTGGGCATAGATCACACTAAGCTTTAAATCTGGTGTGACAAACGTCCAATTATTGTGACTATGATTGCTCCGTAGCAAGATAACTTTACTGACGGTTATAATTTAAGCGTTTTTGCCGCGTTTATTGATCTAGACACTAAGGCAAATTACATGCCTATTATTCGATTGTTTAGTGATCACTTTATAAGTTGTTAAGTTGCTCTCAAATTACCCAAACAGCACATTCAATAACTTTGATACTTGATGTTGTACCTTGGTGGCTATGTTAATATTTGCGAGGTAAATTGGTCAGACCAATTTACATTGTGTAATGGATTATCACTGTAACCCCCATTTAGCAGTAACAATGCCTAATATTTGGTCGTTACAGAAGCGTTAACAAAGGCTTGAAGTCGACTACACTTATTGCGACACAAGTTGTTAATTCACAGGGAATACCCAAAAGCAGTTACGAATCCCGATGAATCACCTAAATTCTTCTCGGAGAATGAGAAATTATGCCTGAATCAGTAAAGAATGAAGCAGTAGATGGCTCTGAACAGAGCTACCAAGCACTTCACAGACCAGCATCAGAGTTCAATACCCGCGAAGAGTATTTGGATAATGAGCTAAAAATCATGAAGCCAAAGCGTTGGGGGCTTAATCTCCCAGGTAGAGACTTTAGGTTCGAATGGGAAGACTTAGTCCCTGCCATTGCAGGTACTATAGGTATCACTGTAATGTACTCAGCGGTTATGGCGGCATGGGCCTCAGGTCTGTCAGCTCGTTGGGAACACGTCAACTTGGGAGCTGAATTTGCTATCCAAGTCGTGCGGGTTGAAATGCTTATTCCGGCCCTGCTCTTTTGTATTATTAGCTCAGGATTTATTAATCCCCGAGCCAATCTCGGCGGTAATCATGGACCAATGATCCCTTTGATTGGTGCTATCGCGTTAGCAGGAGCTCATCCACTGGCATTAGCCATTTTGCTCGGTGTATTTGGCCTCATTCTTAGTTACTTTAAAGGCGGGTCTAAGTTAGTTAACTTGACCAGCAGTGGCGTGGCAGGTGGCTTGCTCGTTTTCTTAGGTTTTATGGGTGCTAAAAGTCAAATAACCTCATTATTTGATTGGGCTGGCGGACTTGAGGCTAAACATGCTTTAGATTACAGCCTAGGCTATGTCGCTTTCTTTATTTTATTAGCCAACGTCATCCTCTACTCCTACCTCGCTAAAATAGGTAAACGCTGGCTAGCCATTCCACTGTGTTCAATTGCCGCAATAATACTGGCTTTTGCACTTGGCGCTGGGCTAGACCTTCAGTTTGTAACTGAACCAGGCATCCCAAATTTAAACCCTATGTATTGGTGGGGCTCAACTGAATATGGCTGGCAGTTAGGCTTACCTAACCTCCAACATTTCATCGCGTCATTACCGTTTGCCATTCTCGCTGTGGCGATGTGGTCACCAGATTTTCTGGGACACCGAATTTTCCAAGAGCTCAACTATCCAAAGGGTTCTGAGAAAGTATTGATGGATGTTGATGACACAATGACAACCTGTTCTCTACGTCAAATTGTCGGAACTGCAGTAGGTGGCGGTAATATCACCTCATCGTGGGGGACCTATATGATCCCTGCTGCGATTGCTAAGCGTCCTATTCCAGCGGGTGCTATTTTGCTCGGCATTATGTGTATCGCTGTCGCAGTCATTGGTTATCCGATGGATATCACCGTCTGGCGTCCTGTCATGTCGATTGCACTTTTAGTTGGCGTGTTTTTACCATTACTTGAAGCGGGTATGCAGATGGTGAAAAACACCAAAAACAGCCAAGCCGCGGGTATATGTATCTTTGCCGCCTTTGTGGCAAACCCAGTATTAGCATGGGCATTGACCATGTTCTTAGACAACAATGGTTTAATCGGTGATAAAGAACGCGCCAAATCACTGTCGGTAACTGACCGTATCGTTATCCCAGGGTTAGCGTTTATTATCTGTCTGGCTGCGATGCTAGCGGTTGGTATGATCACAGGTATACCGGCACTGCTTTAAATTATAATAAGGAAGAGAGTCCTCCGCTCTCTTCCTCATTTTCTCATCTATAATCCTTATCAACATCTTTGATACTCATCATTAGTTTTATCAACCAGTAGTATCAAAGCAAATATTGATAATACAAATCTACTTGCGAAAATCGGACCAACTCTCGAATACCTGACATCGTAAAAGGATGCAAACATTAAATTGTTCAGAAAATGCTGCCTTGTTAACACTTTTAGTATTTATGAACGATTTCCACTTTGATAAAGGTGCAGCATACTGACTGCCATGCTAATATACGAATGGTTAATTGGTCTTACCAATTTATAAAGTTAACATCCAAAGCATTACGATGTTACTGATGAAGACAACCAAACAGATTTCAGAGGAGTGTGCTCACTTCCGCGCGCTTCTTAGCGATAGAGTTAAAGAGGCGTTTTAAAATAGCTATTGGTGTATTAAGGCAAAGCCGATACCCAATACCCTTTATCCCAAACAAAAGGTAACAGTACGATGACCGAAAAAACTGAACAGTTTGCAAACGCGTGGGAAGGTTTCACGTCAGGCGATTGGAAAACTGAAGTCAATGTGCGTGATTTTATTCAAGCTAACTACACTCCTTACGAGGGCGATGAGTCTTTCTTAGCAGAAGCGACTGCAGCCACGACCGAACTTTGGGATAAAGTGATGGTTGGTGTTAAGCAAGAAAACAGCACTCACGCTCCTGTTGATTTTGATACAGATAAAGTATCAACAATTACCTCTCACGAAGCGGGCTACATCACTAAAGATTTAGAAACCATTGTTGGTTTACAAACAGAAGCACCGCTTAAGCGTGCAATGTTGCCTAACGGTGGTATCCGCATGGTAGAAAGCTCTTGTGCTGCTTATGGCCGTGAGCTGGACTCAAACATCAAGTATGTTTACTCAGAGTTACGTAAAACACACAACCAAGGTGTTTTCGACATTTATACCCCTGAAATCATGGGCTGTCGTAAGTCTGGGATTTTAACTGGTTTACCTGATGCTTACGGTCGTGGCCGTATCATTGGTGACTACCGTCGTATCGCGCTATATGGTATCGACTATTTAATGCAAGATAAGTTTGCTCAATTCGGTTCGCTTCAAGCTGACTTCGAAACTGGCGAGAACTTGTCTTACACTATGCAACTTCGTGAAGAGATTGCAGAGCAGCATAAAGCGCTTGGCCAGATGAAGAAGATGGCTGCAAGCTATGGCTTCGATATCTCTTTGCCAGCCACTAATGCTAAAGAAGCTATTCAGTGGACTTACTTTGGTTACCTTGCAGCTGTTAAGAGCCAAAATGGCGCGGCAATGTCACTTGGTCGTACTTCAAGCTTCCTCGATATCTTTATCGAACGTGATATCGAAGCGGGTGTACTAACAGAGCAAGCAGCACAGGAAATGGTTGACCATTTCGTGATGAAGCTACGTATGGTACGTTTCTTACGTACGCCAGAATACGACGAGCTATTCTCTGGTGACCCAATCTGGGCTACAGAGTCAATCGCGGGTATGGGTCTTGACGGCCGTACACTAGTGACTCGCTCTAGCTTCCGTTTCTTACACACATTGTACAACATGGGCCCTAGCCCAGAGCCAAACATTACGGTTCTATGGTCAGAGGCGTTACCGCTTAACTTCAAGAAGTACTCGGCTAAAGTATCGATTGATACTAGCGCTATCCAATATGAAAACGATGACCTAATGCGTCCAGATTTTGCATCTGACGATTATGCTATCGCATGTTGTGTAAGCCCTATGGTTGTTGGTAAGCACATGCAGTTCTTCGGTGCTCGTGCCAACCTTGCTAAGACAATGCTTTATGCAATCAACGGTGGTGTTGATGAAAAACTTAAGACTCAAATCGGTCCTAAGTACGCGCCTATCACTGATGAAGTTTTAGACTTTGATGATGTTATGGGTCGTTTAGACACCATGATGGACTGGCTTGCAACGCAATATGTATCTGCATTGAACGCTATTCACTTCATGCACGACAAGTACTCTTATGAAGCTGCACTTATGGCCCTTCATGACAGAGATGTTCGTCGTACTATGGCATGTGGTATTGCGGGTCTATCAATTGCTGCTGATTCACTTTCAGCCATTAAATTCGGTACTGTTAAACCAATTCGTGACGAAAACGGCATTGCTGTCGATTTTGACATCAGTGGTGACTATCCTAAATTTGGTAACAACGATGCACGCGTTGATGATTTAGCAACCGACCTTGTTGAACGCTTTATGGCTAAGATCCGTAGCATGAAGATGTACCGCAATGCGATCCCGACTCAGTCTATCTTAACCATTACCTCTAACGTGGTTTACGGTAAGAAGACAGGTAACACACCTGATGGACGTCCAGCAGGCGCACCTTTTGCTCCAGGCGCAAACCCAATGCACGGTCGTGATGAAAAAGGCGCTATCGCTTCTTTAACATCAGTTGCTAAACTACCATTTGCTCATGCACAAGACGGGATCTCTTACACTTTCTCTATCGTACCTAATGCGTTAGGTAAAGATGAAGATGGTCGTAAAGCCAACCTTGCTGCACTAATGGATGGTTACTTTGCCCATAACGATAGCCGTGAAGGTGGTCAACACCTCAACGTTAACGTGATGAACCGTGAAATGCTTGAAGATGCCGTGGTTAATCCAGATAAGTATCCTCAACTAACCATCCGTGTTTCTGGTTACGCAGTGCGCTTTAACTCGCTAACCCCTGAGCAACAGCAAGACGTTATCACACGTACCTTTACTAAAGGTCTGTAAGCAGATTTAGTGTCGATTAGGCTGGCGTAGCACAATGTTGCACCAGCCTTACAAGGAGCAGAAATGGCAGTAATAGGTCGAATTCATTCCCTAGAGTCCTTTGGTACTGTTGACGGACCCGGCATAAGATTTATCACCTTTATGCAAGGTTGTTTAATGCGTTGCCAATACTGTCATAACCGCGATACTTGGGATCTACACGGCGGTAATGAAATTAAAGTCGATGAGCTAATGAGCCAAATCATTAGCTATCGACCTTTTCTTGAAGCCAGTGGTGGTGGAGTCACGGCGAGTGGCGGTGAAGCTGTATTACAAGCTGAGTTCGTTGCTGAGCTTTTTCAAGCCTGTAAAAAAGAAGGTATTCATACCTGCTTAGACACCAATGGATTCGTGCGTAAATATACGCCAGTCATTGATGAGTTACTCGATAATACCGATCTGGTGTTACTTGATATAAAACAGATGAACGACAAAAAGCACATCGACCTCACAAAAGTGAGTAATCAACGTACGTTGCAGTTTGCCGAGTATTTGCACAAACGTGGTAAAAAAACCTGGATTCGATATGTAGTTGTCGGTGGATTTACAGACGACATTCCATCTGCACAAGCGCTGGCTGAGTTTATTAAGCCAATGAGCAATGTTGAGAAAGTAGAATTACTGCCCTACCACGAGTTAGGTAAACATAAATGGGAAGCGATGGGTGAAGAGTATGAACTCAGCCAGATCTCGCCTCCAAGTTCTGAAACAATGGAACAGATAAAGCAAGTCTTCATCGATATGGGTATTAATGCCATTTACTAAATGTTCTTACGTTCAGCAATAAAAGCAAACAAAAGCTAAAGCTCTTCCCAATAACTTGCATCCAAACACTCGAATGCCGCTTTTAGAATAAGCGCCATATCGAAGTAGCAAGCTTTAGCTCCTAAGGGTCGACAATTAACCCCCATTTGCAGCAGTTTTGTTGATAACTGATTACCCCAGTCAAATAAAGATAACGGCAAGGGATGGCGAGAGCGCCAACCTAACCAAAGCAGACCTTGAATAGGTAAGCTAATAAAGAACAAAGCAATGGTGATTGCCTGAGGTAGGTAATCCCAACCGTGCAGGTATAACTGACTTGCACCCGCCAATATGGCCAAAAACGGCATTAATGGCAAAGCAATTTGAGTGGCGCGCATAACGCGATACTCAGGAAAGTAAAAACTCAGTTGTCTAACCATAGGCCAAGTCTTCATATAACGACGGCCTTCACCTAGGGTTTTGAGAACATAAATGCTCAAAAATGGCTCCTATAAGAATCAATAACAAGCCTAACTCTAGCACAAACACTCAGCTTGCCCCAAGGCTCTATGCCGGGTAAGCAACAGATTTTAGCTCTTTTTACAGGGCACATTTTACGACTTCGGCCTATAGTTGCCATAGAAGTTATTATTAAACAGTGAATCAAACGATTTCATTACTTATTGCGAAAGGTTTAAACATGTCAAATAAACTGGTATTAGTGCTTAACTGTGGTAGTTCATCTCTTAAGTTTGCGGTTATTGATGCGCTAACTGGTGATGACCAAATTTCTGGTCTGGCCGAGTGTTTTGGGCTAGAAGATTCTCGAATCAAATGGAAAGTAAGCGGTGAGAAACACGAAGCTAACCTAGGTGCATTTACCGCACACAGAGAAGCTGTCGAGTATATTGTCAAAAACATTTTGGGTGAATATCCACAAATTGCCGAAAAAATCCAAGTGATTGGTCACCGTATCGTTCACGGGGGTGAAAAATACACTCAATCGGTGATCATTGACGAAACCGTAATAAAAGGTATCGAAGAAAGTGCTGTATTCGCACCTCTTCATAACCCTGCTCACTTAATTGGTATTCGTGCCTCTCTGGCTTCTTTTCCTGAGCTTCCACAGGTTGCAGTATTTGATACGGCTTTTCATCAAACGATGCCAGAACATGCTTACATTTATGCTCTGCCATACAAACTGTATCGTGAACACGGTATACGCCGCTACGGCGCTCATGGCACAAGTCATTTATTCATCAGCCGTGAAGCGGCTAAAGCACTCGGCAAAGAGATCTCTGATACTAATATTATCTGTGCCCACCTCGGTAATGGTGCATCTGTTACTGCGATTAAAGGTGGTAAGAGTGTAGATACTTCTATGGGCCTAACACCTCTAGAAGGTCTGGTCATGGGCACCCGTTGTGGTGATATTGATCCTTCTATCGTATATCATCTGATCAATAAATTGGGTTATACGCCTGACGAAGTGAACAACTTGATGAACAAGCAAAGTGGCCTTTTGGGTATATCTGAGCTGACTAACGATTGCCGCGGCATTGAAGAAGGATATGAGTCAGGCCATAAAGGCGCCACACTTGCGCTTGAGATTTTCTGCTATCGCTTAGCTAAGTATATCGCTTCTTACACCGTGCCTTTAGGGCGTCTTGACGCACTGGTATTTACTGGCGGCATTGGTGAAAACTCTGATCTCATTCGTGAGAAAGTGCTTAGCTTATTGGCTATTTTCAATTTTAAAGTCGACAACGAGCGTAACACCGCTGCCCGTTTTGGTAAGCAAGGTAAAATAACCACAGATGAAGGTCCTGTCGCGATGGTGATCCCAACAAATGAAGAGTGGGTTATCGCACAAGATTCTGTTGCGCTAATTAAATAGTACCGACCTATCTATTTTCATCTTGAGCTGCAAGCTAGATAGCTTCGCAGCTCAAAACAACATTTCTAATGCCATACTTTTGTGGCGTTCTCGAGTTTCAAGAGGTATTTATGTCTCGCAACATTATGCTCATCCCTATAGGGACTGGTGTAGGGTTAACATCTATTAGTTTAGGTATGGTTCGTGCGCTTGAGCGTCACGGTGTTAAGGTTCGCTTTTTTAAGCCGATAGCCCAACAACGTCCAATGGATCGTGGGCCCGAACGTTCAACCACCATCTTAAGCAAGTCACCCACGGTTAATCCACTCGAACCATTCGATATGGCTCATGCTGAAAACCTCATTCGTGCTGATAAAATAGACGTATTAATGGAGCAGATTATCGCTCGTGCAACTGAATGCACAGACGATACTGAGACCATTATTGTCGAAGGCTTAGTGCAAACTCGTAACCACCCTTTCTCAAGTGACGTGAACCATGCGATTGCTAAAGCATTAGATGCTGATGTGATTTTTGTCGCCACTCCTGGTAATGAAAGTGCGACTGCGCTGATGAACCGCCTAGAGATCTCACATAATTCATGGGGTGGGAATAAAAATAAACGTCTCATTGGTGCCATTATCAACAAAATTGGCGCCCCCGTTGATGACGAAGGTCGTGCTCGCCCAGACTTATCTGAAGTCTTTACCAACGATGATATTCAGCGCGCTGATGCAGCAAGCATGTTTCAACTTCCAGGTAAGAGCAAAATTCGAATTTTAGGCAGTGTGCCTTACAACCTTGATCTCGTCGCACCTCGCGCATCAGATCTTGCAAAGCACTTAAGCGCCAAAATCATCAATGCGGGTGAAATGCACACCCGCCGTATGCGTAAAGTGACCTTTTGTGCCCGCAGTATTCCAAATATGGTTACCCATATTAAAACCGATTCGTTGCTCGTCACTTCAGGCGATCGTAGTGATGTTATCGTTTCAGCATGTCTTGCTTCAATGAACGGTGTCAAAGTTGGCGCACTCTTGCTAACGGGCGGATATGAGCCAGAACCGCAAATTATGGAGCTTTGTGAGCAAGCGTTCGAAACAGGCTTACCTGTATTCCTGATTGACACCAATACTTGGCAAACATCGCTTAACATACAGCGTTTCGATCACGAAGTGCCCGTTGATGATGCCGTCCGTATTGAACAGGTTCAAGAGTTTGTTGCCGGGCATATAGACCAAAGCTGGGTAGAAAGCGTAACGAAGAACTCACCACGTGAGCACCGTTTATCGCCACCTGCGTTCCGTTACAAGTTAACAGAGCTTGCTCGTGCTGCAGGTAAAACCGTTGTTTTACCTGAAGGTGATGAACCTAGAACAATTGAAGCTGCCAGCATTTGTGCTGAACGTGGTATTGCACGTTGTGTCCTACTGGGTAATCGCGAAGAGATTGAGCGTATTGCCACTCAGCAAGGCGTAACCTTAGGTGAAGGTGTCGAGATCATTGAACCTGAGTCAGCACGTAGCCGCTATGTCGAGCCTATGGTTGAACTTCGACGTAATAAAGGTTTGACTGAGGTCGTTGCTAAAGAGCAATTAGAAGACAACATGGTGCTCGGTACTATGATGTTGGCGCAAGGCGAAGTTGATGGCATTGTATCTGGTGCCGTGAACACTACCGCTAATACCATACGTCCGCCGCTACAGTTAATCAAAACAGCACCGGGTTCAAACTTAGTCTCTTCTATCTTCTTTATGTTGATGCCAGATCAAGTCTTCGTTTATGGTGACTGCGCGATCAATCCTGATCCTAGTGCCGAGCAATTGGCTGATATTGCAATTCAGTCTGCTGAATCAGCAATTGCATTCGGTATTGAGCCTCGCGTTGCGATGATCAGCTACTCAACGGGAAGTTCAGGAACCGGTTCAGATGTTGATAAGGTACGTGAAGCAACACGTATTGCCAAAGAAAAACGTCCAGACTTAGTGATTGATGGACCTTTACAGTATGACGCTGCAGTGATGCCGAATGTTGCTCGTTCTAAAGCACCAAACAGCCCTGTAGCAGGTCAAGCAACCGTATTTGTATTCCCAGACCTCAACACAGGTAATACGACGTATAAAGCGGTTCAACGAAGTGCAGACCTGATATCAATTGGTCCTATGCTGCAAGGTATGCGAAAGCCAGTAAACGATCTATCACGCGGCGCACTCGTCGATGATATTGTTTACACTATTGCTTTAACCGCAATTCAAGCTGCGCAAAACGAAAGCTAATACTACAATACTAAAAAAGCCTGCTGATGCAGGCTTTTTTTTGGTTTGAAATCAACCGAATTAGGATCGATGCGATCGTATTAGCTGTTGTCTGGCAGTGCAAAGCGAGAATTTGGAGACTGAATTGTGAACACAGCAGAAATGCGTCAAAAAATGACCAGTCTGTTTTTGATAGATATATTAAAGACTTAAGCAAACAAAAAATAGTCTTCAACACACTTGTCCACAGATTCTGTGGATAACCTTTATAAGTTATCTATACAGATATGCCTGAGATCTTTATCTAGGTCAAGCTTTGACTGCGATCTAATACCAATTACATGGAAATGTGGTCTATTTAGAAATACTCAAGCTTTCAATGCAAAAGCAGAAGTGAGATCTCGAACGCTGTCCCTAAATTGAAGTTCAAACCATTACTTGCCACACAGAGAATGTTTGATATCGCATTGAACAGTCTATTTTGTTCATTTATAGCCAACGACTGGGGTCTAAATAAACATATCCAATATCTATTGAGGTCTGATAAAGGATGTCGCATGTACAGGGAAGAATGACTGAATATTTTTCAAACCGGAGGTGCCATAGATAAGCGAAGCTAGAATAACAATACCGCGAGTAACATATGAAGCTATTACCTGAATGCCAGAGCCGAGGATAACGATTAGCGTTGAGTTCCCAGCGGGTCTCCAGAGCTTTGAATAGCCACTGAATGAACACATCCTTAATGCAAGGAGTATCGCACTAAAATCTTGCGTTAAGGCTGGAGAATCGTGATACTGCTAGAAATACTAATAATAGCTATCTATGTTGAAATACTTTCTTGTTATCATTGCGCTGTTCGCTGTTTCTGCTTGTGACTATACGGATAGCGATTCTATCCTAGCCGATGCATCCGTCCCCTCTATGCGCACACCTGAGCTGTCTTCTCTTGGATTCTTAAATGCTATCTACGTCGAACGTGACGTCGAAAAAGCAAAACTGTTTGTTGATGATCCAATGAAAGAGATCCTTACCCACTATTATATTGCCGCCTCAGTGCAACGGCATGTACTCAATCTATCATTGACTGACGTCAGAATGGAAGTCGATGAAGTCGATATCGATTTCTTTCGTAAAACCACTGAAGATGTCACTGTCATCGTCAAGATCACAGGGCTGCGTGGCGGGGAATTTTGGGTTGATGACAGAACCTTACGTTTGAATAAGCGCAAAGGAAAATGGATTATTACCGAAGTGGTGCCAGAAAAGAGAAACGTTAATGGTTAGGTGTTAGTTCTACAAACAAAAATAGCAACCCACTGGTTGCTATTTCATCTTGATAAAACCTATAACGGATAGGCTTATTCAGTGATTTGTCCTAATCCAAAAATGCTTCTTCGTCCATTTTAACAGGTAAAGACTCTAACATCTCGTCTTGTAGTTGATAATATGCGCCTTCATATTCTTGAACTTCCATAACAACTCCGGATCTTTGATTTAGGTGTAGGGTACAAAAGCATGTCATCAATAGTGTGACATTTTGCCTTTCTTAAAACATGCCAACTATGCCGTGTTTCTGATGCTGATTGTAACAGCATTCAACCATCACTTACAGAAAACTTTCAGTTTGAGCGGTAAGATCTACTTAATTAGCCCTAAAGTCGCCATAAATACGCCAATTCCCGTTACTAAAGGTGAAAGTCTTTCACTTTTTTATTCCTTACAGCACTAAAAACCATTTTTAACGTGAATAAAAAATATACTTAAAGTTCACAACTACTGCTATCAATTAGTACATGGCATCGCAGATGCTATCCAGTCAAGAGGTTGATTATAATGAATGCATTAATTGACTATGAAGCAGGAAAGCTAGTCGAGTTATTTGATCAAGATGATGATTTGTCGATATATATGTTTATGGAAAAAATGAGCATCCCTTTAGATGTACAAGGTACGCTTATCAATGAGATCTCGGTACTCAAGCATAGAGGACGACATAATATCGCCAAGATCATTGAGTCTCATGGGCAATCAGCACTGAGTGATCGACTCAATTATTAGGCTCAGCCATAAAAAAGGCCAAACACATGTTTGGCCTGTTTACTTTATTTTCTTCTATCCTGACAACTAGAAATAAATGGTTATTCTTGTTGTCTATACCGCAATACTTTTAGTGCTTTATCAGGATTAATATCTTCAAAGACAGCAGGGTTAGCCATCTGTTCACAAAACTGCAGACTCGGGCTGTAGCTAGCGACTTGTTCTTTCAAAAAATCAATACTCAGCTCAGGCGCATTTAAACATAATAGAATGTCGCCATCAGGTGCCAACAGATCAGGCAAACGTTTTAACAGGCGTGCATAATCTTTTGTCGCGACAAAACTGCCCTTTTGATTACTGGGTGGATCCGCAATAATAATATCGTAAGGTCCAAGCTTGGTTAACTTTCCCCAGGACTTAAAAATATCATGTCCAAGAAAGCGCGCCCCAGCACCAAAATTATTTAGCATGTGATTTTGCTTACCTATCGATAGTGAGCCTTTGCTCATATCAATGTTAACCACCTCCGTTGCTTTGCCTTGCAGCGCCGCAATAGAAAAACCACAGGTATAAGCAAACAAATTCAGAACTTTTTTGCCTGCGCTATGTTCACGAACCCATTGGCGGCCATTGCACATATCCAAAAATAAACCATGATTTTGGCCACGTAGCAGATGGACTTGAAACTGAGCGCCATTTTCAACAACAATGTGCTTTTCAGGCACCTCACCTTTAAGGATATCGGTGTGCGTTTCACCGCCACTACGGTACTGAAAAACCAGATTTATTGGTTCAACACTTTTTAGCTCACACCAACGTTGCTCAATAGCCTCTGTGAGGACTGAGAGTTCATCCTCATTGAGTGGCTTAAAACTGGTCAGCAGTACCACTGGCGCATACCAATCTAAGCAAAGGTGTTCAGCTCCTTGATAACGCCCACCACGGCCATGAAATAACCGGCTCACATCATTACCAAAGGTAACGTCTTTTATTGCTTCAATAAATAACTGCATCTAACTCACTTCTTACTAGTTTCAATCTTTAAATCGGTTTCGGGATCATCGTTATTTTCAGCAATATCATCACCGATTAATACTGCTAACCAACGTCCGCCTTGACTAGACTCTAAGGCAATTTTTACAATCATGGTCAGCGGGACGGATAACAACATGCCGGCAGAGCCTAACAACCAGCCCCAAAATATTAATGATAAAAAAACGACCAAAGTCGACAGGCCAAGACCGCGTCCCATGTATCGGGGTTCAACTAAGTTGCCCATAACCGCGTTAGTCCCTAAATACAGCAAAGCAACGGCGCCTGCAGCACCTGGGCCGATTTGTATAAAGGCTAGCAATACGGAAGGAATGGCGGCAATAATAGAACCAATATTTGGAATATAGTTGAACAGAAAAGCAATCACGCCCCACAACAATGCGTAATCGACACCAATGATGTATAAGCCCACGCCAACAATGAGTCCAGTTGCTAAACTCACCAAGGTTTTAATCACCATGTATTGATTGACTGAATTCAAAAAACGATCAACTTGCTGTAAACGCATATCGGGATCATCAAGTGCAAAATGCATCTTTTTTGAAAACCCATTAGATTCAAACAACATAAACACAACGGTTAAGATGATTAAGAACAGATTAGCCATGACGCTGCCAACACCAGTCAGCATATTGGTGGTCATTGACAATGCTACACCAGGATCAAAGTAAGCCAGTATTTGTTCTTTAGAGATCTGAATATTGAGCGTGGCCAATTTTTCGACAATCCAAGAAAATTGCTCAATTAACTGATCACGATAAAAAGGTAATTGTGTGGAAAACTCATTGATAGAGGTCCCGACTATAGACGCCAACCACAAACCCATCAGGACAATAAATGCCATTAGCATTAATACCGCGACCCCTCTTGGGACACGATGACGGGTAAGCCAACTAATCATCGGGTTACAGATCACGGCAATAAATACCGATAATACAAACGGAACAACAATCGGACTTGCCGTCTTGATCCCCGCGAGGATCACCACAATAAATGCAGAGATGGCAAACCCTTTAAATGCAACGCCTTGATTCTCAAATCGGGTCATTAAAAAATCCTTGTTGATTAATAATATCGCGGCTTTTGTATTTCAAATGTAAAAAACCATAACGCGACTAAACAGTAACTATAAAAATGTGCCAAGTATCACCAACAACTCAACGCTTTTAGGCGAGTTAATAATACGAGCAACAGTATCAAGATAAATTATTTTCTGAATTATCGCATGCTTTTATAAAAATCACCGCTTTAGTTTAAGGCGCTGGAGTTTAAGAGGTTATGGTTATTCATTACCTGAACAAACGGCATTAATACGCAGCAATAGAACTATTTTTGGCTAAGAAGACAAAACGATAGATCCTATTTGCCTTAACTAACGTAAACTCTATTAAGAGCCCTTAAAAAACAAAAGCCTATGAATATATTGATTACTGGTGCCAGTGGATTTGTTGGTACTCAGCTTGTAAAACGGTTAAGTCATCATCAACTGACGTTGCTGACAAGGCACCCCGAGCATGCCGCTAAGCGTCTAGGGACGCATCATCACTACCTTAGTTCTCTAGATGGATTAGCGAACCTAGACAGTTTTGATGCGCTGATTAATCTCGCAGGCGAACCCATCGCGGGAAAAAGGTGGTCTGACACGCAAAAAAAATCAATATGCCATAGCCGATGGTCAATAACAGCCAAGCTGGCCCAATTGATCCTCGCAAGTAATAACCCACCAAGCACATTCGTTACCGCTTCAGCCGTTGGATACTATGGTAGTCAGGGCTCACGACATATTGATGAAACACTGCAACTGAGCTCAGAAAGTCGTGCAGAGTTTACTCATAAAGTGTGTCACAAGTGGGAACAAGAAGCGCAAAATGCGGCAACTGAAGCCACTCGAGTTTGCATTGTTCGCATTGGCTTAGTACTTGGTTCCCAAGGTGGCGCGTTAGCAAAAATGTTACCTGCTTTTAAACTTGGTCTAGGCGGGCCTATCGCCAATGGCAAACAGGGGATGAGTTGGATACATCAAGATGACTTAATTAGCTTAATTGAATTCTTACTTAACAACCCACAAACCAGTGGGGTATTCAATGGTTGCGCCCCCATGCCTGTCAGTAACAAAGATTTCACCAAGGCATTAGGCGCCGCATTAAACCGCCCTGCCTGTATTCCAGTGCCAGCATTTGGACTGAAACTGGCGCTAGGTGAAATGTCGACCTTGTTAATCGAAGGACAATATGTGGTGCCTAAACGGGCGTTAGCTGCGGGCTTTGAATTTAAATACCCTACAATTGATAGTGCATTAAACGCACTGTTTAAATAACTTTTAGTTTGCTTTGGCTTAATTCAACAGAAAAAGCGGGAAGATAATCAACAATCTCCCCGCCATTAATCACTGAGCTTTAATGCCCTTTAAGCAGTTCACTGCATGATTTGTTTAACAGCTGTCGACAGCTCCAAAGCCCGAGTAAAGCAACCACCAAACCACCACACAATGGCGCTATCCCCCACCAAGGCCAATGCATATAAACATTGAGTTCAAACACCTGAGTTTTCAATAAGTACAAGGTAAACTCAGCAACGATAACCGCTAACACTCCCGCAATCGTCCCTAGTAGCGCAAATTCAAGTCCTGTGGCAGCTCTAAGTAACCAACCAGATGCTCCAAATGTCCTTAGTACCGCCAGTTCACGTTGTCGGGTTGCCATTCCCGCTTCAGTCTGGGCTATCATCACCAGTGCGCTTGCAAGTAACACCAATACCAGCACTAAGGTCAGTGATAAAGAAACTTGATCGATGATTTCGCGTAACTGCTTCACCATTGCGCCAACATCGATAATCGACACTGTTGGAAACTGCTTTATCAAAGATAAAATAACGCCACGTTGTGACTCTTCTAAGTGAAAGCTCGACATGGAGGTATAGGCAAACGGCGCCAATGCTTCTTTTGTGAAGATCATAAAGAAGTTTGGCTGCAATGTTTCCCAATGCACAGCTCGAATACTTGCCACTTTCACCGTCAAAGATTGGTTATCAATGGTGTAAGTTAAACTATCACCTAAGGCTAATTCCAAACGTTCAGCAACACCGGATTCAACAGAGACATCAAAAATATCCTGATTAAAGCGACCAGAAAGAATTTCATTATTGTCTGGCATGCTGTCCCGAAAGGTGAGATTCAACTCTCGCGAGATCCCAACCCTTCCCTCACCACCCGCTTCCTTCTGCTCAGAAGAGATCAGTAGCTCATCATTAATCGCGGTTAAGCGTCCTCTGATCACCGGGTAAATAACCGGCGGGACTTTTACATGTGGTTTTAAGAAATCTGCAATAGTGGCTGTTTCTTCTGGCGCTATATTGACCAAAAAGTAATTGGGCGCATTTTCGGGTAACTGTTTTTGCCACTCGTTTAGTAGATCTTGTCTCAATGCAAAAATGGTTAACAATAAAACTAATGCGCTACTGAACCCCACTAGTTGCACTGCATTTTGCCGTGCACGCCTGCGCAGCCCCGCTAATGCTAACTGCAATGGGTTAGTGGTTTTCATGCCGACACTATGACCCAAGCGGATCATAAAGAAGCCTAAAACACTCAGTAAAGTTCCTAACAATAATACTGCGGCAACTACCGTTAACGTTAATGGCAGACTCTGTGAGTACAAGTAACCGAGCAACGCCATTGCACTTAAGCTCAATAAGAGGTGCAACCACATCCCTAATTGCAAACCTTCAAGTTGGCGCTGCAGCACTCTCAATGGCGGAATAGACAATAGTCGCATTAGAGGATATGCCGAAAACATAAAGGCACTGATAAAACCGGTACCGATCCCGAGCAGTAATGGTCTGCTCATCGGCGGATTGTATGCGGCTATCTCTACTGGTAAAAATGCTGTGATCGTGCGATCAAGCCCAACGCCACCGATTAAGCCAAGAACAACACCCACAACAGTCACTAGCAGTAGATGGGTGCCAAATAAAATTCTTATTTGCTTTGCTGAAGCGCCAAATGTCTTCAACATGGCCACCACGTCATAGTGGCGCTGACAATATCGTTGCGCCGCAATACCAATGGCAGCACAAGCAAGCGCGATACCGAGTAAGCTTGCGAGTAATAAAAAGCGCTCAGCACGTTTAACGGCACTGGCAATTGGCGAGTCACCGGACTGAACATCAACCCAGCGCTGACTGGTATTGAGTAGCGGTTTAGCTTGCACCTCAAATGCTTCTAGCTTTGCAGCATCTCCTGCAAATTGGTAAAGGTATGTCACGCGACTACCCGGCTGGATAACTTGTGTTTTAGCCACATCTTCAATCCGCATCAACACCACAGGAGAGGATGCAAAAGGGTTAAATCCTGCATCGGGTAGGCGGATAATCTCATTGGATAAGTTAAAATTAGCATTACCAATTTCAATCTGTTGCGGGTACCCAAGTAAACCGCCTAATCGAGTTTCAAACCAAATATCGTCTGCGCTCGGCAGCCCTTGAGCTATCCCAGTGCTGAGCTCAATATTGCCTTTGAGTGGATAGCCTTGTTCAACGGCTCTTACCGTCACCAGTTGGAATTCATCCCCAGCATATACCATGGAGTTAAACTGCATGCTGGTAACACGAGCAAGGCCTATCTTGTCAGCGATAGCTAAAACCGCGGGATCGATCTCTTTGGGTGAGTTAATAATCCTGTCAGCAGCAATGAATTTTGAAGCTTGCCCATTAATCGCGAGCTGCAATCGTTCACTGACAGAAGCTAATCCGGTTACCGATAGCACCGCTAGGGTGATAGCAAGAATGATCAGCAACAGTTGTCCTTGAGACAATTCTCGCTTAAACAGCCTCCATGCCAGTTTTAGCTCCATGAACTTGCCTCTTCATTCACAGCATTCTTTGCCGTTTCTAGTTCAGTATCTTCTGCTCGTTTATCCGTTGGTTTTTCACTTATCTTTTCGCTTAAGTTGCCTGAATCCATAATGAACTGTCGCTGACATCGACTTGCCAAAATCATATCGTGAGTCACCAGCACGAGTGTAGTGTCACTCTCACGGTTGAGTTCAAACAACATATCAGCGATTTTATCGCTGTTGGCTGAATCCAAGTTCCCCGTTGGCTCATCTGCAAATAATACTTTTGGCTCACAGATAAATGCACGGGCGATTGCCACACGCTGCTGCTCACCGCCAGATAGCTGATTAGGGAAATGATTAAGTCTGTGGCTCAATCCAACACGTTCTAGCATCGCCTGAGACTTTTCTTTGGCATTAGCAATCCCGGCCAACTCTGCAGGTAACATGACGTTTTCCAGCGCGTTTAAGGTATCGACCAACATAAAGGATTGGAAGATAAAGCTCACTTTCTGCTTACGAAGTGCCGCTTTAGATTCTTCATTTAACGTTTCAAGCGCCACGCCATCAAGTAGAATGGATCCTTGGCTGGGAGAATCCAGCGCAGCAAGTAATCCAAGCAACGTTGACTTACCGGAACCCGACGGCCCAAGTATCGCAACACTCTCCCCCTGCTTGACATCCATATTAATGCCGTTGAGGATAGTCAACTCTCCCTCTTGAGTATTAACCGATTTAATTAGGTGGCTTACTGTTATGGCGCTATTTTCAGACATAAAACCCTTCTTTAACCTTAAAAACCGACTATGTGGTTTTGTCATATTATTTATATTCAGCAGTTTTCCACTGAGTGCTGCCCCTATATTAATCCTAGGTGACAGCCTAAGTGCAAGCTATGGTATGCCAGAAAATGAAGGATGGGTGCATCTATTACGAACAAATATGCCTCAACATACCATCATTAACGGCTCTGTAAGTGGTGAAACTTCAGCTGGCGGATTGCGTAGACTGCCCGCCCTGCTTGACTCTGCAAGCCCTGACGTTATTTTAATTGAGCTAGGTGGCAATGACGGACTGCGTGGTTTTCCTCCTAAACAATTGAAAGATAATCTTACAAAAATCATAGAACTTGCAAAGACAAAACAGATAAAAGTGCTGTTAAGCGAGATAATGGTGCCGCCTAACTACGGTCCCCGCTATGCATCACAAATTAGCAATGTCTATAAAGAACTCGCAGCAGAGCACGAAATCACCCTGATGCCATTCTTTATGGAATCCATTGTCATAGACAGTACGTTGATGCAAAGAGATGGGATCCATCCAAATGCAAAAGCACAGCCACAAATTGCTGAATTTATGCTGCCTTGGATCCAACAAGCACTTTAAAAAAGTGCTAAAAACAAACATAGTTCTTGAAGCTTGCTTGCCAACTTTGTAGATTATTAAGCTATTAGGTCAAAAATTAGTAATCGATTGAATTTCAGGACAAGTAAGCTTCAGGGAGAAGGTAATGATAACAAGATGTAGCTACTGCATATTAATTGCAGGCAGCGTTACTGTCGGCTGTTTTAGTCCCTCGATTTTAGCCGCAGAGACAGTCACTCACTTAACGCCGGCTCGAATCACACCTGAACAAATATTTCCGCCTGAAGACAGTAAATATGATTGGCTACAACTCACCTCATTGGAGTTACTCAAAGGCGAAATCGTTAACCTTTACGACGACAAACTCGAATTCGATAGTGATGAGCTCGACAGCGTATTTATCGATTGGGAAGATGTGAAAGTGCTACAAAGTCGTCATATTATGAGTATCGGCTTTACTGATCTCAGCACTAAAACGGGTCGACTACTCGTCAAAGATGGCAAGTCCTATATCAATGGTGAGGAGTTTGATAGTCACCAAATAATGACGATTATCGCGGGAGAGCAAACCGAAGCTAACTATTGGTCGAGTAAAATTACCTTAGGGGCAAACTTTCGAAAAGGTAACACTGACCAGATAGACTACAGTGCACTCGCCAAGACGAAGCGACGCACGACAGAATCACGATTCAATCTCGACTATATCGGCAACTACTCAGAAACAGATGGTGAAAACCGCATAAATAACCACCGAATTAACAGTAACTTTGACTGGTTCATCTCCAAACAATTTTATCTTAGACCGGTATTCGGTGAAATCTATATTGACCCATTTTTGAACATAGATTATCGAGTGACGCTGGGTTCTGGTCTTGGTTACAACATCATTGATAATGCGAAAACAGAGTGGAGTGTCAGTGGTGGCCCCGCTTATACCTATACTCGATTTGATACTGTCGAAATGAATAAAAATAAAGGTGATGGCAGCGCAGCATTGGTTATTGAAAGCTTATACGATACTGAAATTACAGGAGACATAGATTTTAACGCGCTATATCGCTTGCAGTACGGGAATGAAACTTCTGGTGGTTATACCCACCATGCGATTGCGACGTTAGAGATTGAGCTAACCGATATGTTTGATCTTGACCTGTCATTCGTTTGGGACAGAACCAACAACCCTCAACCCGATTCAAACGGGCTAACACCAGAACCAAATGATTATCAGTTTATTATTGGTTTTGGTATCGATATCTAATCTAAAGATATCATTATCACAGCTTAATAGGGCAGACTTATCATGTAGGGCAACAGCTTTATCCTTTTACCAGGGTAATAGTCCAGATGACGAGTGCAAATGAGTGGGTCGATTCATGGTTTAGTGAGAGCCCCTCTAAACCAAGAAATATCCAACGACATCGTTATCCACGGCAAAGGTTTAACTCAATTCCTTTTCAAAAATCAGCAACCTCACCTTTATTGCGCTGTGATCAATAATACGACCCTGTCAACATTACTGGCTAACGTATTGTTTATACGAAATTTAACAAGATATTGCACGGTAAAGTATTTCAAATAAAAATCAAACTGAATGAAAATGATACACTCGTTTGAATTCCAACCTCTTCGCTATTCTTTTCAATAACTAACAACAACCATCGTGTTTAACAGTCTGCATTAGTTTATTTGATAACAAGATGTTGCAAACTTGTTGTCCTGATTTCACATTGCTTATCTGGTACGTCAGTGCAATCTAGAGCGCGAATAATAAAAATAAATCTGGAGACGCTATGCTCAACAAGAAACCTTCTTGGCTAATGCCAACATTAATCGCTACCGCAGTTGCAATAAGCTTGGGGGCTTGTTCTTCTGACGATGACGACACTACAACAAAAATAGAGACGCCACCCGTTGTCACTCCTGAACCAGAAGGGCCTACGTTCCCTGAAGGCGCGATAATGATTGAAGACGGTGAAAACCTCACTCTGCGTATACAAGAAGCATTGATTGATGCTCAAAGTAACGATGTCATCGTCCTGCCTAAAGGCACATTTGAAATTGAATCAACGTTATTATTTGATGGTGATGTCGACGGCGATGGTAGCTATGCTAAAAATATAACCATCATGGGTTACGGTCAGGATGAAACCATTCTTGATTTCTCAAAGGCGAACTCTGGCGATGGTATATTCGTCCAGAATGCGGTCAATATTATCATTCAAGATCTGTCAGTGAATGAAGCTAAAAATAACGGTATTAAACTAAAAAATACAAACGGTATTATCTTGCGTCGCCTCGCAACGGTTTGGGAAGGCGAGCTTGATGAGGATAATGGCGCATACGGTCTCTACCCGGTGGAATGTGAAAACATTCTTATTGAAGACACCTACGTGCGCGGCAGTGCTGACGCGGGTATTTATGTCGGTCAATCGCAATACATCGTAGTTAGACGTAACATTGCAAAAGAAAACGTGGCAGGTATTGAGATAGAAAACTCAAAATATGCTGATGTTTACGACAACGAAGCCATGGGTAATACCGGTGGAATTCTCATTTTCGACCTACCGATCAACAACCATAGATACGGCTCAAGCGTCAGGGTTTTCAATAACAAAGTCTACGATAACAATACTAAAAACTTTGCGAACGCTTCAGCAAACCCTGCAGGGGTTCACATTGTGCCACCCGGCACAGGTATGATTATTCTGTCGACTGATGACGTTGAGATTTTTAACAACGAGATCACGGGTCACGACACCATGGGCGTGGCAATCACCAGTTTCTTTATTGCTGAGCCTGACATGTCAGCCTTTGTCGGTAACTATGGTCAAGCAGGACAACCTATTGAAGATGGGTGGCGCCCAACTCCGCGCAACATTTACCTGCATGACAACGTGATCACCGGTTATGGCCAAAAGCCTAACGGTTACTTAATTGATGACATAATTAAAGCGTACTTATTTACCCATGGCGCCTTCCCTGGCGTGCTCTATGACGGTTTAGGTGAAATGCTATCGAGTAACGGCACCGCCGCTTACCTAGGTTTACAAGAATTGCCGTTTGCTGCCGATGGCAGTGACAATATCTGTGCCAGCGACAACGGTGATGTTTCGTTTGGCCGCTTATATGCTAACGATAATACTGACCCAAGTATTGCGAATGTCTTATATGAAAAAACGCAAGACCAGTTATTGAACTGTGCTCAGGTAAGTTTACCCGTTCATACCGTGACCTTTGGTGATCAGATCTTCGGTTGTGGCGTTGATGATGATACCGAGGGCTGTGATGGTGGTAACCTTATTGGTGGCGGCGGTACTATTGGTGAAGGTGAAGGCGGCCTAGTTGGTAATGGAGATCTAAGCCTTTGTAAAGCCGAAGGCACTAACGCTTCTTGGGATGCATTGCTAAAAGCCAACTGCCCTAGCCTCTCTGACTACAACTTGTTTGCCGATGCAAAAAATCCGGCTAACGCACCCAATTCTGGTGGCTTACCTTATGACTTAAATACACCGTTATTTACGGATTACTCAAGTAAATATCGTTACGTATTTGTACCAGAGGGCCAAAAAGCCGATTTTTCTGCTATGGAATCAATGGACTTTCCTGTCGGAACCGTCTTAGTGAAGACATTTGCACTCCCAGCAGATACCAGTAAGCGCGGCATAACGAATGAAGATTTAGTTGAAACGCGATTATTAATCCATCGTGAAAGTGGCTGGACTGCACTACCTTATGTGTGGAACGCTGAAAAAGCAGATGCTGTACTCGCTAAAGCGGGCGCAATTCAAGCTAAAAAGGTGATCCATAATGGCGAAACGATGGACTTTGATTATGTCGTGCCGAGCATGAATCAGTGTAAACAGTGTCACCAATTTAAGCCTGACGCTGATAGCCCTGCAAAGTTTGTCCCTATCGGGCCAAAGGCACGCCAACTTAACAAAGATTATGCTTACAGTGATGGCAGTATGAATCAGCTGTTAAAGTGGCAAGCAGCAGGCATTTTACAAGGTGTTCCAGAAGTCGCCACGATAGACACTGTACCAGCCTACAATGATGGTGATGAAGCAAACGTGAGCAGCCTTAGCGATACCGCACTAATGAAAACAGCCAAAGGTTATTTGGACATCAACTGTGCTCATTGTCATCGCCCTGAAGGTAATGCATCTAATACAGGACTAAAACTCGAGTATTGGAGAGAATATGCCGAAGATGCAGGTTATTCGCATGGTACATGTAAGTCACCAGTTGCGTATGGTGGTGGCTCTCTTGGCTATGACGTTGTTCCAGGAAGCCCTGAAGAATCTATTCTACACTTCCGTATGGACACGAATAACCCTGGTGACAGAATGCCAGAGATTGGCCGCAGCCTCTCACACGCTGAAGGTGTTACATTAATCAACGAATGGATTAAGCGCCTACCGAGTGCATCTTGCTCAAAATGAGTTAAGTGAATAAAAAGGCCGGGAATATCCCGGCCTTTTTCTAACTACAACACTCCAATACCAAGACTTAACACTCAACAATCCATTACTATGTAGGTGACTTATGCATAATCTAGTTATCCTCAGTTTTATTTTACTTCTTAGCGCCTGTGGCGGTGCAAGTGACTCAACAGCACTCGCAAGTGAAGTCGCACCAATCATCCCCACAGATCCAGCCCCATCGCTGTCAGCATGTGACGCCACAACAAGTGAAGTGAATTGGGATGCTTTAATGACTGAAGATTGTCAGCAGTTATCGCAATATGGGTTATTTATAGACTCCAGTATTCCGACATTCGATCCTATAGCACCGGGGATCGCCTATCAGCTTTCTAGCCAGTTATTTTCTAACTATGCCAGTAAACACCGCTTCATTTTTGTTCCTGAAGGGGAAAAATTAGCCTATCACCCAAACGATACCTTTGAGATGCCAATAGGCACTGTTTTAGTCAAAACGTTCTCGTTACCCTTCGATACACAAGTTATCGGCGCGAGTAATGAAGTACTTATTGAAACTCGGTTACTTATTCATAGAGAAGCAGGCTGGACCACTCTGCCCTATATTTGGCAGAATAATGAGGCCAGGCTACAACAAGCAGGCATGGATATTCCTCACAGTTTAAACCATCAAGGCAGCCAAGAAGTCTTCAATTACCATGTACCCAGTCGCGCAGAATGTAAGATATGTCATCAATCTACGTTTGCCAATCACGATCAAACAGTTCGCATTCGCCCTATCGGAATTAAAGCGCATCTGCTCAATCGCAATGTTAATCATCAAGGACAACCTACCAATCAATTACTACTTTGGCAGCGCCTCAATATACTCACTGGAGTACCCGAGCTTAGTGAAATAGGTAAAACGGCTGACATCCTTGACCAAAGCGCTTCACTGACCACGAGGGCGAAAGGATATTTGGATATCAACTGTGCTCATTGTCATAATCCCGACGGCTTTGCCAGTATTTCAGGACTGCGTCTTGGTTTTTATGTCGACCATACCAGTTATCAATATGGTATCTGCAAACAACCCCCTGGCTGGGATGGCGGGGCAAAAGGATTATCTTACGACATCATTCCAAGCGATGGTGAACACTCAATCTTGGTATATCGTCAACAGCTCAATCAGCCCAAGGATAGAATGCCACCGATTGGAAGATCCATTGCCCACACTGAAGCCGTAACGGTAATTAAAGACTGGATTGATGCTATGGCACCAGAACTAGGCAGTTGCCATCAATAAGCCTGTATGAAGTAGTTGAAAGGTTTTATGAGGTTCAAAAACTCAGTTTTAACCTTTATGTAAACGTAAGAAATGACCTGGAGGATGCCCTATCCAATGCTTAAAACTCTGCCTGAAATGGCTTACATCACCAAAGCCCATTAAGTCTGAGATTGCTTCGATAGAATGCTCACTGCTTAGAATTAGATTAATCGCCATTTGGCACCTTACTTGATCAATTAGCTTTTGGTAGTGAGTACCAGCAGCCGAGAGTCGGCGCCTCAATGTACGAGTACTGATCTTTTGCGTTAACGCCATCGCCTCCATACTCGGTAATTCAGGAGCACAATCTCTTAGCAGGTCAAGAATCTCTGTAATATAAGACTGTCCGCTTTCTATAACTGGACTTAATGCTATATCTGTAAATTTAAAGGTTATCGGTAAGCTCAAATATTTATGATCTATCGACCATTCAAAAAACTCTCCATCAAATTGGATATCCGCCCCTGTTCGAGCAGCTAAGAATGGCGTTTTTCGTTTGGGTTCAGCTAAGATAATGTCTTTGACTTGAACTGTTTCACCCGTCAACTCCTCTGCAAAAGTCATCAGTGAACCAATACTGTGCAGAAACTGACAACTGTATTTATCTGTCTCTAGCTTATTAGTATTAAGCCATCTGACTTTCAAAATACCCTCTTCATTCCTAAGAAATATATCAGAAAAGCTACCAACCAATTCGGGATGGGCAATAACAAAGGCGAGGCATTCACCTAAGGTATTAAATTTAGCTAAATAACCGAGTAAAAATCCCAAATCAGCGAGTTTATAGTCACTAGCAGCCTTAACTCCAACTTCTGCATCCTTACTCACATTACGCAAGTATGTCATTGCATAATCAACTTGCCATACATAGACAAATTGACTGTGGGCTAACTCTGTTTCTCCTACGCCAATATCCTTGCACAATTGCGCTGCAGCTGAGGAGCCAAAGTGTTTTTTTAAGTAATGGA
>NZ_PJBM01000238.1:0-35353 GCF_002836075.1 Shewanella sp. GutDb-MelDb
AAACATGGGTATGAATTAATTTTTAATATATTTTATGGGTTAATAAAGTAGGTTTGACTTGTTATTTAAAATAAAGGTGCAACCTATTTTTTAGGGGCTTTGAAGGCTGTTAATGTATTTTTAAATGGGGTAAACCTAAGGCTTAGGTACAGAGTATTGTTTTGATTTAAATTAAGTGGTTAAAAACTTAGATCCAAGTTTAAAGCTAATACTCGTTTTTGATAGTGAAACCGACGGTTCTAGTGATGACGGGATAAATATGTATACAGGTTTACTCATTCAAGAAAGGCAGATGAATACATTAGTTAGTACTAGTGGTTCAGTCTTTTCTGGAGAAACAGATCTATTTCAATAAAATTCTCGGGGAGAAAGGGGGGGCATTTTATTTATTTACTCTTAACACAGCACTAGGTGAACATTGGATGACGGCTGAATAGTTCGCTAAATATGATTTCGCGACGGTGAATTAGTCAATGTTTTAGCTCATTTATGTTCACATACTCACTGTGTTTATGTGAACATACACTTTAATGTAATTTAAATTGCAGCGACATACGTGCGCCACCTAATGCAGGAGCACGACTAATGGATAGTTGCGATCCCATCCACACGCCAATGCGATTAACAATTGCTAAACCCATGCCGTGACCCGCATTGCCTCGGCTTTGTTGGCCGCGCACAAAAGGCTTAATCACTTGCTCCGCTTCCTCTGCATCAATGCCTTGGCCATCATCATCAACATGTATCCACACTGCATCATCTTCAATGTCTACTAATACTTGCACCTTTGACTGACCAAACCGCTCGGCATTACTGAGTAGATTACTCACTTGCATCGACAGATATTTAGGATCTGTGTTGACGGTTAGCGGCTGCGTATAGGGGATAAACTCGAGCGAGTGATTGCAGTCTACTTGGGTTGCAAGTTTGCTTTGCAGCCAAGTATTTAACTCTATGGGTTGCAGTTCTGGTTGTATATTGGCTTGATCAAGACGAGCGTAACTGAGCAGCGTCATCACCAACTCTTCCATGGTGTTTAGATCTTGATTAAGCCGCCGGAAGTACTTAACTCGTAACTGCTCGTTTTTAGTTTCCTCTAGCGCTTCAATGCCGAATCTAAGTCGGGCAATCGGAGTTTTTAGATCATGGGAGACTGCTCGGCTAAGCAGTTTATTGTCATCGAGCAGTTGTTGGATCCGATCGGCCATGCGGTTGAATTCAGTCTCAATCGAGGCAATGTAAGAGGTCTTATTC
The DNA here is from genome assembly GCF_002836075.1 of Shewanella sp. GutDb-MelDb. Taxonomy (NCBI): domain Bacteria; kingdom Pseudomonadati; phylum Pseudomonadota; class Gammaproteobacteria; order Alteromonadales; family Shewanellaceae; genus Shewanella; species Shewanella sp. GutDb-MelDb. The sequence continues at coordinate 1,255 of NZ_PJBM01000238.1, forward strand.
ACAGCCATCCGTTGTTGCAACTCTCCCATACCAAAGGCTTTAGTCACTCTGCTCAAATGGAGCAATTGCCGGATTAAAGGCGATACCCACACCAGCATAATCACAACGACCCCGCCGTAAAAGAGCATGGTATAAAGTTCGTTAAGATCTGAATTGGCATCCACTGGTGTCGTTAGGCCTGTATTAATGTTGAGTACTTGGCCTGTCTTGGGCATCAGGTAATGCAACGAGATCCCTTCATCGGACTCTAGCATCAGGGATGCCTCGGTATCAAACTGTAGTTTAAGCGGTTCAGGCAAGAAAAATTCAGTTTCAGCAATGAGTGATAATTGCTCTGAATTGTGCTGGTTCCAGTTGTCGATAAAGGGAGTATTACTGGCGGTTTCGTTATCTAAACTCCGTGACAGAGCAACGCCTAAAAGAGTTAATGCCGCGAGGTGCTCAGTGGTGCTGGGAGTTTCTGTCTCTGGGTTTTGCAGTGCGGCAAATTCACTAATCGACCAGCCTAGGCTGGTAATCGTGGCCAAAACCGCAAGCACTAATGAGATGATTAACTTTCTCATGACGTTAAACCGATCATGAGTCAGTCTCTCCTTTATCACGACAAAATAGGTAGCCTTTACCGCGAATGGTTTTAATTTTATAGGGTTGATTTTGAGCTTCGAGCAGTTTTTTTCGTAACCGTGACACGCGGATATCGACTGAGCGATCCAGACCGTCGTATTCAAAGCCGCGTAGCTCAGAGACGAGTTCGATGCGGCTAACAACTTGGCCTACCTTTAAAGCCAATAACCAAAATACATCAAATTCATTGGCATTCAACTCTAACGATTCTTGGCCAACCGTAACGGACTTAGCCGTTGCATCGAGTATCAAAGATTCAAACACCAGTTGCTGCTTGATCTTGTCATCATTAGCTCTGCGTAATAAGGCTTTAATGCGTGCTAGTAAGACTTGTGGACGAATAGGCTTAGTGAGGTAGTCATCAGCGCCAACATCTAGCCCTTGAATTTCATCACCATCTTCAACACAGGCAGTCATAAAAAGAATCGGGCCTGAATAAAAGGCTCTTGCTTCTTTGCATACATCGAATCCGTTTTTAACCGGCAGCATCACATCTAATAACACTAAGTCTGGTTGCTCTTCAGCGATCATCTCTAAGGCATAGTCACCTTGGCTGGCAACGGTGATCCCGTAGCCGTGTTCAAGGAGGTAATCACTGATCCATTCTGCCAGTGATGCATCGTCCTCGACGATTAAGATATGTTTTTCAACTGACATTCTTAAAATAATCTCCAACCTGACTGACTTTGTTTAGGCGCTTTATAGACCCAGGTAACAACGACTTTCACTTTTGCCAGAGATCTAGCGTCATCGCTCCTCACAAGGCTAAAAATTGTGGTTTTATCCCCTTCAAAACTATATGGATATTCTTGTACTGCGGCTCCATTCCAGCAGGCGAGCTGATGCTGACTTTGAGACAATACTAAACAATAGTGACCAACCTCTGGCGTTTTCCAGCGGAACAACACATCTTGATAGCAAGTTTGGCCTTTATGTAGCGCAACACAGCGTTCCGGCGTTGCGGTAAAGACGATTGACGACTCCTCACTCCAAGCTATTGTTGGGTTAAAGAGTAATAGCAGCGCTAAGCACAGATAGAAATTATTCATGTGTCCCCTAAAATACATAACTGATTGAGGCGTTAAAAAACGACACATAATCAGCCTGATTAAAGGGGCTTTCAGTGACTTCATCTGGCAGCACATTGACGCGGTACATCGCGCGGAATACAAAACTTTCGCTAATGGGGTAAGCGACGCCGACTTCCAAGCCATAGCTAAACGAACTGCCTGGATGGTACTCGGGAAATAGCTCAGTAGCTTCATCGCTACCGATACCAAAAAGATTGCGATTCAAAGTGGATGACGAGTATTCGATGCTGCCTAATGCATGAAAGTTCCAGTTTCGAACTTGCCAAGACTTACCCAGTCGGGCTGTGCTTTGGATCCCTTGATCATTCAAATAGTCACTGACTATTCGGTACTGAAATACGTAATTGCCATCCCAATAACGTGTAGCTCGAAATCCCGCGCCAACATAGAGAGACTCTTCAGACAATAAATAAGCGTTACGGCCCGCTTCATTGAGAGTGGAGGGGTCGACATCTTCTGGCCGTGCCCAAGTACTTTTGAGATTTGCGGCTAAAAAATCGAGTGACCAATTATCAGAGTTCCAGAAATTAAATCCTAAATTAATGCCATCTTGAGATTGATGTACCATCTCAACAAATAGCCCTTTGTACTGGTACATACCGCTAATCAACAATGATGGCTGTACAGCTTGATAATCTGTTTGGCGAATATCGACTTTATTAACGCCGTAAACGCTAGCCCCGAGCTCAAAGTAACCACCGTTAGCAAGGCGATTATCGACTCCACCGGTGACACTGCTGGCAATATCAGATGCTGAAGCCATTACAGGAATAAAAATCATTATTAAGAGCAGTGTCCGAAGGAAACACTGCCGTATATCACGACAAATATTAATCATGAGCTGGCGTCACATATTAGATAAGTTGTTGGGGTTTTAGTTAGCAAAACGAAGCTCCACTCCATTGTGACATCATGTTTCATTACGTCCTTAATTTCCGATTAGTGGAGGGACTTTCATCCTGCATTTATCACCATGAATGGCATGAGCTAGATTTTTGCTCTGCTAATGCAGACTGGACTCAGCCGTATATGCCAAAAATAGAACGTTCTATCACGTTAAATGGCCGAGAAATATTATACAAAGCTATAACCATGAAGCGCAAGGCTGCGCACATAAAAGTCTCAAAACATTAAAGCTGGCAGCACGTTGGGTGTATGTGTACAGCGATTGTTGCAGCGGTAAGTCTGGGAGGCCATTGACGATGGATGAGTGTTGGAGAATTTACTCTTTAATATTAGTGCTACTTTGCTAATGATGCTTTTAGCTGAGACAACTCAGCTTCTGTTAATTGGCGCATTTTGCCTTCCGCCAAATCAGCCAAACTCAAACTCTGAATCGAAATACGTTTAAGGTCGATAACCTTATACCCGAGTGCCTGTGACATACGGCGTATTTGCCTATTTAGCCCTTGGGTGAGGACTATTTGATAACTATCGTCAGTTAAACGACTCATGTTACAGGGCAGGGTTGTAACGTCCTTGTAGCTAACTCCTGCTGCCATCTGTAATAGAAATTCATCACTGAAATGTCGGTCCACTGTAACGTGATAGGTCTTGCAGTGACCAAAATCAGGGTGCATTAATTGGTGAGCAAGTTCACCATCGTTGGTTAACATCAATAGACCGCGAGAATCTTTGTCGAGACGCCCCACTGGATACAGTCGTGGCGATTCAGGCAGTAAATGCCACAAGCTATTAGGCAAGTCAGCGAGCAGGCGACTATCGGTGCCAACGGCTTTATTGAATAACCAATAAGCTTTGGCTTCAACGGCGGCGATAAGCTTACCATTGACTAAGAGTTGCTCTTGGCAACGCAGGCCGTCGGGTGTCTCGAGTAACGTCACTGTATCAATGTGGTTCGCGAGGCGGCTATCAATCATTACATGGCCATCTCTGATTAAGCGAGTCGCGGCGCGGCGCGAACAGCAACCGGTTAAGGCGAGGTATTTAGCGAGTCTCATGGTTGGATTTATTGTTCTCCGGTAAGATAACGTTGTGACAGTTCGAGGTAGTTTTTAATCGCTATTTTGCGGATAGTCCATGCAAAAGATAAACACCAGAGCATCACAATACTCGTTTGAATCCACATGGTGATAGCAACCCAACAACGGCCTGCTTCAGGTTGCTGACAAGGGACAAAATCGAGAGTATTCCAATCGAGTTGAATCACGAGGCTTGATGAGGTAATAAATCCCAAAATACTCAACCAAAAAATGGGTCCCTTACAAACAGAGTGTTGGCTGAGTCTATCGGTGATACAGAGGAAGTACATCAACACAGTGCCGAGTAAAAAACTGGTCGACACTAGGCGATGCATATCAAGATAGTTAATTGGGAACATTCCCATTAATAGGACTGAGATACCGACCCAACCGCCGATTAAGGATAAGTAGTGACTAAAAAAACCTTGTTTGAGTAAGTAGAGTCCGAACATCGCGAGCATGATACAAATACCTGTGATCATCAAGGCGATGTTGAATACAAAGGCGAGTTTGGCATGGTTGTAGTCGCCTAAAACATCAGCGCGACGATTAAAAACGGCATCACCAATGATTTGATATTCTGCCCAAGTTGAAATGGACACGCCGATTGCAGCGATAAGGGCACCAAAAAAAATAGTCAGTACGACTAATCGGTGCAAATCATACTGCATCGATTGATACTTAATCTTATCTTCCATACTTGTGCGCCATAAAATGACTCATCCTGCTACTCGCGTGGGGCGGTTATTATGGCAAAAAGCAGTGCTGTGATGCACTCTTTTTAATGAGAATATTATTCATTCTGAGCTAAGACCAACGTGCCTGATTAATTCTCCTTACGCAAATCGTTCGATTGATCCAATGGCGATAAAAATATGTTTATTTCTAGAATAGAGGTAACAAGAGCGCATTGCGCATCACAGTCTATAAACGATTACTACTGTTACAAGCTCATTGATTTGTGAGCTAAACAAAAAAAGAGCACCTGAATAAGGTGCTCTTTTCTATTAGTCAGTGCGTTAACCACGGCTTAGGTGAATAATGCTATTTAGTTTCGCTTGCGAAAAACCACAATAAGTACCGCGACCACTGCGAGGATCATGCAGTACCAAGCATGAGTAACAACTTCAAATGGTGACAAACTAAAGGTTGATGCGACTAATAGTGCTTGCGCGCCATAGGGGAGCAAACCTTGGATAATACATGAGAAAATATCTAAAATACTGGCTGCACGTTTTGGGGTCACGCCATGCTTTTCTGCCAAATCTTTAGCGATATCACCAGTGACCACAATCGACACTGTATTGTTAGCAACACAGGTGTTGGTTGCAGCCACAATACCTGCCATACCTAGCTCTGAAGCACGGCATGATGCTTCGCCTTTGGCTTTTGAAAAACGTGTAATTAGTTTTTCAATCTGCTTGCTAACAAACGATAGGCCACCTTGTTGCTGCATAAGTGCTGCTAAGCCACCGACCAGCATAGAGAGAATAAAGATCTCCTGCATGTTGCCAAAACCAGCGTAAATATCTTGTCCAAACTGGATGACACCGTAGTCCATGGTCAATAAACCAGTGACACCGGCCAGTAAAATACCGATGGTAAGGACGACAAATACGTTCAAGCCAGCGACGGCTAAAAACAGAATAGTTAGGTAAGGGATCACCTTAATGAAGTCTATCTCTTGCGCTGCTACGTCAGCCTGGCCTTGACCAACCAGGGTGAATACAATCAAAGTGATGATCGCGGCTGGAATAGCGAAGATAAGGTTTTCTTTAAACTTGTCTTTCATCTCACAGCCTTGAGTGCGAGTCGCTGCGATGGTGGTATCTGAAATGATGGATAAGTTATCGCCAAATAGCGCGCCTGAAATGACTGCGCCAGCCATAATCGCTAAATCAATTTGTGCTTCATTTGCAACGCCAAGCGCAATAGGTGCCACCGCGGCAATAGTACCCATTGATGTGCCCATGGCTGTGGCAATGAAGGCGGCAATCACAAAGAAGCCAGGTAGCAATAAGCTAGAAGGAACCAATGACAAGCCGAGTGCAACCGTTGCGTCTACGCCACCGGTTGCTTTTGCTACTGCCGCAAATGCACCTGCAAGCAGGTAGATCATACACATCGCAATGATGTTGGAGTGACCAATGCCGGCTAAAAAAGTTTCGATTGATTGGTTAAGTCTTTGCTTAGAAATGATAATGGCAAAGATAATCGCAGGTAGAATAGCGACTACACTGGGCAATTGATAAAAAGCAAAATCGACACCTTGGTTTTGGAAGTAAAGCCCGGCACCAATAAACAATGTTAGAAATAGAAAAAGTGGTGTTAGCGCTAGAAACGATGGCGCTATTACGTCAGTTGCTGCAGCTTTAGGAGCGTTGTTGGAATTCGTCAATGTTATCTCTCTTCTATTAAATCAGTCATCGAACCATTGTCCCCATTGCCCTCCTAGCTGGAACAAACTGTGTTTTAAATGATTAAAATCACAGAATGGTACATCTCAATAGCTGAGAGGATATGAGATCGAGAGCCGCCTGTCAATTTAGACGTCTAGATGTTTTTACCGCTAAAGAAGTCGTTTAGTGAAAATTGTGAGCTTGGTTGGATTCGTCACTGTTATTTCAGTAAAAACTTAACTTGCCAAGCTTGTGGCATAAATACAAATATTTTAGCGTAACAAAGAGGATTTTCTAATATTTAGGATGCTAGAATAACCGCCTTATTATCCGCTTAACCTTGAGAGCCACGGATGCAATTAATGCATATTGATAAACGAAGCTATCGTAAGAATACCAATATTGTGATCAGCAGTTTTGTCGCGAGTCTAGCGATACTTTCGCTGGTATTTGGGACATTGTTAATTCATTTCCTTGGCGCAACAGCCGCAACTCCTGGTGGCTCGACTGGCAATTTTCACCTGAACGTTATCGGTGTGATTATGGCGATAGTGCTCTGCAGTGGGGTATTACATTCACAAAAGCAAAAGCCCTATATGCGCGAAGTGTATTATGTTTGGCGCTTAAAGCAGCTCAATAATCAAATTTATCGTAAGTTGGCTAAAATTAAACTGGCAGCAGATAATAATGACAGAAATGCTTTTATCATCTTGAGTTTTTATTTTGCCAGCCTGAAGCAAGTTTATAGCTTGGATGACAACACGTTAACCATTTCGACAGTCGAAAAAGATATTGCCCAGCTGAATGCCAGAATCGCTGAGCTGGATATAAGTGTCTCTCCAGAGCAGTTTGAACCAGAGTTACTCGACAGCATCTAAACCTGCAATCATTTCTCTTATCGTTTTATATTCACTATCTAGAAGTTTAAAATATATTTAGACTTCTAGATGGCTATTTGTTATGTTCATATTTCATTCAAATGGAATAGGATTTAGCTGGTATGAAACTCGAATCTTTAGCACTGCACCATGGTTATAAATCGGAAGCGACAACCAAAGCCGCTGCAGTCCCTATTTATCAAACCACCTCTTATACCTTTGATGACACTCAACATGGCGCTGATCTATTTGATCTTAAAGTGCCGGGTAATATTTATACTCGCATCATGAACCCAACCACCGATGTGCTAGAACAACGCCTAGCCGCTATTGAGGGTGGAATAGCTGCGTTAGCGCTTGCTTCAGGCATGGCGGCAATCACTTATGCGATTCAAGCTCTGACTGAAGTGGGCGACAACATTGTCAGTACCAGCCAACTGTATGGCGGCACCTATAACTTATTCGCTCACACTTTACCAAGACAAGGTGTTGAGGTCCGTATGGCGGGTTTCGATGAGTTCGACAGATTAGATGCACTCATTGATGATAAAACCAAAGCATTATTTTGTGAGTCAATTGGTAACCCTGCCGGCAATATCGTTGACCTGCAGCGACTAGCTGAAATTGCTCATAAACATGGTGTGCCATTAATTGTTGATAATACGGTCGCGACTCCGGTGTTATGCAGACCATTTGAACATGGCGCTGACATCGTTGTGCACTCGTTGACCAAATATATAGGTGGCCACGGCACCACAATTGGCGGGGCGATTGTTGATAGTGGTAAGTTTGATTGGGCGGCGCAGCCACAACGTTTTGCACTGCTCAATGAACCGGATCCGTCATATCATGGTGTAGTCTATACCCAAGCTTTTGGTCCTGCTGCCTTTATTGGCCGTTGTCGTGTGGTGCCGTTACGTAATACAGGCGCTGCGCTATCGCCGCAAAGCGCTTTCTTATTGCTACAAGGGTTAGAGACTCTGGCACTGAGAATGGAGCGCCATTGCGACAATGCATTAACCTTGGCGCAGTATTTAGAAGCGCACCCTAAGGTGAAGTGGGTGAATTACGCTGCGTTGCCAAACAGTCCATTTCAGGAGAACTGCCATAAAATTACTGGCGGAAAAGCCTCAGGGATCATCAGTTTTGGTATTAAAGCGGATGACGGTAAAGTGGCTGGTGGGCACTTTATTGATGCATTGCAGATGATTTTAAGATTGGTCAATATCGGCGATGCTAAATCACTGGCATGCCATCCCGCATCGACGACCCATAGACAGCTAGATGCTAACGAGCTAGCAAAAGCTGGGGTGTCAGAAGATTTGGTGCGGATCTCTGTGGGGATTGAACATATTGACGATATTATTGCGGATGTAGAGCAAGCACTAGCGCATGCGTGTTAATCCGGTCATTGATTGAATAAAAGGTTAGCAAGCTTGCTAACCTTTTTTGTTTCAACTCAGACTATTAAATGGTTAGTTTGCAGCATTGATAACTGAAAAGTGACCTTTTAACCAAATTATCATGTCGAAACGAGTTTATTTTTCAATATAATAAATTGACTATATAATGAGACGCTAAGGCAGGTAAACCTTATTAAATCAACAAACTATACAAATGTCTCCCATGTGTTACTCTGAAAAATAATTACACTTAAAAAGTCTGTTTTACAGGGCTGTATATGCATATGAAAATGATAATTGCGGCCTTTAGCTTCCTTATCTCTATCTCCATGACTTTATTTTCTACAGCGCAAGCCAATGACATTCTGACCCAATTGGAAGTATTGGTTAGCAAAGACTCCCCCGCGGGAGGACTTAAGTTACTGGATAGTTTCGACATTGAGGCTAATCAGCTGACACCCAATGATAATGCCCGCTTGTATTTTCTCTATGGTCAGTTGTATGAGAAAACCCGTCAGTTAGATTTAGCGATCGCAAGCTATGATAAGGGAATTGCTTTAGTTGAATCATTAACGGTTAGCGATATTCTGATCGATAGCTATTTAGAGCGCTCCTTCGCAGTATATTTACAGACAAATGATCCCGCCGTTTATTGTATCGATCGTCGTAAGGCGCTGGCTTTTGCAAGACAGAATAATAACCCAACATTGCTGGCAAAAACACTCACACAAAATGCCTTTTGCTATTACACCGCGACGACAGTGCATAAGGGGATTGCGTTACTCGACGAAGCCATGATGATTGTTGATAAGAGTGACAAACTCGATGTTCACCGCAAAGCGATGATTTATAATGCAACCGGTACCCTGTATCGTACGGTAGGGCTACATAAACGTGCTTATGATAACTTTAATAAGGCCTATCAAACGTGGCAAACCGTAGACGATAAAGAAGACATGTTTAACATGCAGCACAACATGGTTAGCTCTGCGATCAAGTTGAGTGATTGGGATAAAGCCAAGGTGAATATTGCCGCACAATTAGCATTAGCAGAAGCCGCACCAGAATTTAAAGATTTCTATTTTTTTGCCTATCTCAATGCTGGACGTGTCGCACTCGGCTCCTTTGATTACCCCGTGGCCGTCACCTATCTAGAAAAAGCAATTGCTCTTAAAGAAACAACGCAGGAGCGCTATTTTGTAAGCTCTAGTCATCTGTTTTTAGCGCTAGCTTATATGCGAATTGGTGAGCCTGACAAAGCGGCTAGTATGGCGCGAGTGTTCCTGCAAGATAAACGTTTTCCAGCCAATATGGGCAGTATGCTACTGACTGCCGACGCCATTATTGCATTCGACAATAAAAATTATTTATTGGCGGTGAATACCCTTTTAAAAGTGATAGATGAAGAGCGAGAGCACAATAAGAACATCATCGATAACGAAGTTATCGACTCTGCACTTGACCATAACTCTAAATTGGCTGATTTTGAGAACGAACGACTTGCCAATAAGTTAGCAATCAATGAATTGAATCTCAAAGCTGTGATAGATAAAGAGCGCATTAATGAGCTTAAAATGAGTATTATTGTGTTAGTGGCTGCAGTGCTATTGGCGGCAGTCTTCTTTTTAATGCATTCGCGAAAAGTCTTTAAGCATCGTGCTCAAATCGACTTTCTTACGGGTATCGCTAACCGAGGTTATACCTTTAAAACGGGTGAGAAAATGATTGAAAGGTCGATTAAAAAACAACAGTCGGCATCGGTTATTATTTTTGATATTGATAACTTTAAGAGTATTAATGATCGCTTTGGCCACCATGTTGGCGACTTGGCTATTCAAGCCGTGACTAAACGGGCTGAACGTTGGTTAAAAAAGCATGATTTAGTCGGACGAATTGGTGGTGAAGAGTTTATTATTGTGCTGTCTAATACTTCAGAGGAAGAAGCTTTTTCAATATCGGAACGCATCCGAAGTGCTATTGCATCGCAGCTGTTTGAGTTTGATGATGTCAGCATTGAGGTGACGATAAGCCTAGGTATTGCGGTACTCAATGAACAAGCCACTAGCTTGACCGCATTACTTAAAGAGGCTGATAAAGCGCTCTATAAAGCTAAATTTTCCGGTAAGAACAAAGTCTATCTTGCACGGCTATGTGCCTAGTGTTTAGGATTAAAACCTAACGACCGTAGCGGCTCGCTGCGGTCAATTTAATCCAAAGTAAGTAGTGATCGACTTCGCCATTTTCTTGTTAATGCTGAAGCATGCACTGTCAAATATGTAAACCCCTCCTCTAGAACACCAATATTAAAAATCTTCACTGGCTATCAACTTGTATTTACCCAATTTTTTGCTATGTTTTCTATTTAGCGAGTGCAGTTTTTAAGCGACCATCTCGGATCATAATACCCAGAGCCGCTAGCGAAGTACGCTAAAGCTGAATATAAAAATAACCAAAGTTGGAGATTTTATGAAAAAAGCGCTAGCAGTATTGCCCCTCGCAACGTTGGTTTTTATGCCGACAAGCTTCGCGGTTGAGGTATTTAAAGACAATAAAAATGCATTTGAGATTGGTGGTTTCGTTGATGCACGAGTTATTAATACACAAGATGTTACAGAGGTTGTGAATGGCAGCTCAAGAATTAATTTCGGCTTTACCCGTGAAATGTCCAATGATTGGAAAAGCTATGTCAAGCTGGAGTGGGGCGTAAATCCCTTTGGTAATGCAACGATCTCCTATAGCAGTGAAAGTAACTTTGAGACCAAAAGCGGTGACTTTTTAAATAACCGTTTAGGCTATGTTGGCGTCAGTCACAACGACTATGGGTCGATCTCAATTGGTAAGCAATGGGGCGCATGGTACGACGTTGTGTACAACACCAACTATGGTTTTGTATGGGACGGTAATGCATCCGGTACTTATACGTATAACAAATCCGACGGTGCCATTAATGGTGTCGGTCGTGGTGATAAAGTGATTCAGTATCGTAATAGTTGGGGTGATTTAGGGATCGCGGCGCAAATGCAGTTAAAAAGCAGTACCACAGATATTGAAGATGATGGTAGTAATAACCCGAATCGATTGGTGATGACAGAATACGATAATACTTATGGTATTGGTTTGACCTACCAAGCGACAGAGATGTTAGTGCTTACCGCTGGCGGTAACATAGGTGAACCAGAAGGCACTACGGCCAGTGGTCGGGTTATTTCTGAGACCGACTATATCTATGGCTTTGGTCTAACCTGGGGCAGTTGGGATGAGCATGGCTTATATGCGGCGATGAACCTCAACCAAAATGAATTCCACGATACAGATAACTTAGGCCGTTTCTTGCAAGAGTCGGTAGGTTTAGAAACGCTGATCTCCTATTACTTAGACAATAATATCAAGCTGCTTGCCTCTTACAACGTCTTAGAGGCCGGTGATGACTATGAGGCAGAACATCCTGGTGATGTTTTTAAACGTCAGTTTGCCGTGGCTGGCGTGCACTATGTTTGGGATAACAGTGTGGTGATCTACTTGGAAGGCCGTGTTGATTTTAGTGATTTCAGTAGTGATAACCCTGAAAATGAAGCGATGCAAGCAAAATCAGAAGATGATGGTGTCGCGATTGGTATTCGCTATACCTTGTAAGTGTCCGATTGATTAATAACGATTAAGGCCCCTCAAGCTGTATTACAGTTTGAGGGGCCTTTTTGATTAGCTGACGTTATTTCAATCGATAGGTGACTTCTACTCTATCTTGAATAGTGACTTGGCCTTGTTGGTAGCTTTTAGGCACATTATAACTGTCACTTTCAGCATTCATTCTCATCATCACTGGCTGAACTGGACGTTGGTCGAAATAGCGAATTTGCCACACACCATCGAGCTCTTCGCCAAAGCCTTGGGCTAACTCTGCCGCTTTGTGTTGTGCATCTTTAATCGCAGCAAGCCTTGCTTGTTTAAGATAATGCGCCTCTTTGCTTGATTTGAGCGCGATATGATTAATACGGTTAATACCCTCTTCAAGCGCGGTATCTAGAATGCTATTGAGGTTGGTTAGATCGACAACTGTCACGGTTACGCGGCGGCTCGCACTGTAGCCAATCAGTTTGTTAGGCTGATCTTTTTCATAGTGATATTGAGGTTGTAGGTTGATATTGGCACTTTGGATTAGCTTGCTGCTAACGCCCGCTTTTTCTAAACGTTCGATAAATTTAGCCACGGCGATATCCGACTCGGCTTTGGCAGCTTTTGCTGTTTCCGCTTTAATCACGACTTCCACGTTTATTTCTGCCATGTCTGCTTCGGCGAGGATATTGCTAGTGCCTATGGTTTCAAGATGCGCAAAGCTAATATCGGCGGCAAGCGCTGGGGCGGTAATGCTGGCCGATAGGACTAAAGCTGAAATAAGTGCTGCAAGAGATGATTTAATCATAGTAACTCCAAAAGTAAGTCTAAAATTCGCCAAGATAAAACGGGGTTGGCTTCTAATAGCTATAAACGTGAGCTTTTGGGAAAAGGGTTATATTTTTAATTTATTATTCACGGTTGGCTAAGCTCACTCAAGAAATTGAACCTATGAGCTAGGGTATCAACAGGTGCTAGCTGAGGTGGGTGAACAGACAAAGCTGAAAAAGTCGTCTAATTAAAGCCGTCTTTGAAGATAACCTCAGCAGCAGACTTGGTTTGCTGCCAACCTTTTTGCTTAAGTTCTGGTTCGGCCAGAAATTTATCGACATAGCCTATACAGAGATAACCTATCAGTTCAGCGCTTTCGGGGGCATTTAACGCTTGCTTGACCTTTAACGGGTCTAAAATACTGACCCAACCGACACCAATATTAAGCGAACGCGCCATTAACCACAGGTTTTGAATGGCACAAACAACACTAAACTTACCCATCTCTGGCATGCTTGTTTGCCCTAGAACGGCAGTTTCACTGGGTTGATAAAATACCGCTAAGTTAACTGGAGCCTCTAAAATCCCTTCGAGTTTGAGCGCATCATACTGAGCGCGTTTATCCCCCGTAAATTGCTCACTGCCAAGGGCATTTGCTGCAACAAACGTTTGCTGCACTGCTTGTTTAATGTTTGAGTCGCGAATAACCACAAATTGCCAAGGCTGCGAGTATCCAACTGAAGGCGCTTGCATGGCGGCATTTAGCAGCGTATCGATACTCGCATCTGAGACGGGCTTATCATTAAAACGATTACCTCTAACATCGCGGCGTAGTCGGATAATATCGGCTAAGACCTCGCTGTCACTCTCACTAAACATTCGACTCATACCGCTCTCAATTTTTCTATAGATCGATAAGGCGCCCTTTGAGGACGCCTTTAAATGCTATCTAGAGTAACAATAATTAGCCTAATTTGAAGCTGTATCGACTGACTTAGTGATCTAGCTGTTAATTAATGGTCATTGAAATGAAGTAGCCGATAAATGTTGCTGTGCCGACGCCAATAAAACCAGGCACAATAAAGCTATGATTCAACACATATTTGCCAATATGGGTGGTGCCGGTTCTATCGAAACTAATCGCCGCTAAATCACTCGGATAGAAAGGGAAGAAGAAATAAGCATAGCAAGCGGGTAATACGCCGATAAGCACTGGTGCCGGGATCCCCAAAGAGAAACCCAGTGGCAGCATTATGGTTAAGGTTGCAGCTTGGCTCTTCAAGAAGATGGACGCGACAAACATCGCAATGGCGAATGACCAAGGATGAGCATGGACGATGTCACTCACAGACTCAATTAGATAGCTCTTGTGATAGCTAATAATAGTGTCGCTAAGCCATGCAATACCAAAGATAATGATCACTGCAGTCATACCTGCGATGAAGACATTACTGCTCACTATCTTTTTAGGATCTACCTTGGTGACAAGTAGAATCATCGCGCCAACGGAAAGCATCATAAACTGGATGGCGACAGACATCTTCACGCCTTCAGGCAATAACTCTTTGCTAAACATTGCCAAGCCAATGACGGCTAATATGCCGAGTAGAAAGATACTTAACCCTTTTTTGGCGATGCTGTTACTTTTGGCGACATCATCGGTTTCAATATCCGGATCAATGAGACTATTCTTAAACTCTTCATCCAGCAATCGAGCTTGAAACTCTTCATCTTTATCGAGATCTTTACCACGCTTTAAGCTCCAAGCTGAGGCGACCAGTACTCCGATTAATGTTGAAGGTATGGTGACTAACAACACATCCATCAAACCAATATCAAGATTGTTTTCCATTGAGGTGGCAATAACAACGGCGGCAGCGGCGGCAATAGGGCTGGCTGTGATCCCCATTTGCGAAGCAACGGTTGCGATAGCGAGTGGACGCTCAGGCCGAATGCCTTTCTTGTATGCGACATCATAGATCACTGGCAGTAATGGATAGACTGAGTGCCCCGTTCCCACAAGCACAGTTAAGGAGTATGTGCATAAAGGACCCAGAAACACGATTTGGTTTGGGTGTTTACGCAGTAGTTTTTCGGCATAGCGGACCAGTAGCTTTAGACCGCCAGTCGCTTCTAAGGTGGCTGATGCGGCAACCACGGCAAGAATGATCAACATGACGTTGATTGGCGGTGAACCTGGCGCAACGCCAAATACAAAGGCAAGAATGGAGACACCCAAGCCACCTAAAAGGCCAAAGGCAACACCGCCGTGACGGATCCCGACAAAGATGATGGCCAACAATAACAGCATATGCACAAAAAACATGGTGTGTCCCTTTAAGTAGTGAGCTGAAGCCAGTGTTTTACGTAAATGATGGTGGGTATTCGATAAGCAAATAACCCAGTGATAACTGACTTATACCGTATGTTATGGATTGCTTAAATAGTCTGTGTTCAGCAAGGTGATACAGCGCATTGGATCATGGCTGTTATTGATAAGAAACGTGAACTAACTTAACGGCAATATTTTAATCACATTTCTGAGGGCTTGAATATAGGCAGTGATTTCTACGATTGTTGGGGAGATGCAACAATAAAATAAGAAAAAGTGATGCTGTCTATTTTATAGACTGACTTTTAAGTGTAGAATCGCGCCTTATTATAATTTAAGAGGAAATTACTCATTGTGTTAATGACGCCACCTTAACGTTTCGCCCTCCCTATAGCTTTCATTGCTAACTAAGCATCACGCTTACTTCTTTGCGCTTGTTAATTCGTTGTCGATTACTACGGCAGTTTTCCGCGCCAAAATTTTATCAAAAAAGCACGCATATCACTCCAGTCTAATCTCTGGTGCGAACTGCCGTGCGTAAACTGAGAGTTCAATGTTTAAAAATTTCAAAATTGATTGGTTATCTAATATCCGTGGCGATCTGCTTGCGGGTATCGTTGTGGCGTTAGCCCTCATTCCAGAGGCTATCGCATTTTCGATTATTGCGGGTGTCGACCCCAAAGTCGGCTTGTATGCCTCATTTAGTATTTCAGTGGTAATAGCTTTCACCGGTGGCCGTTCAGGTATGATCTCCGCGGCAACGGGAGCAATGGCGCTGTTGATGATAACCCTCGTTAAGGATCATGGTTTGCAATACTTGTTGGTAGCAACAGTATTGACGGGATTACTACAGATTTTAGCGGGATATTTAAAACTCGGTAATTTGATGCGATTCGTATCGCGATCGGTAGTGACAGGCTTTGTAAATGCATTGGCTATACTGATTTTTATGGCCCAATTACCAGAGCTCACCAACGTAACCTGGCACGTATATGCGATGACATTAGCCGGTCTTGGAATCATATACCTGTTCCCTTATCTGCCTGTTATTGGCAAATCAATCCCCTCTCCTTTGATCTGTATTGTCGGGTTAACAGCATTTGCTATGATGTTTAATGTCGATGTGCGTACCGTGGGAGATATGGGAGACTTGCCTGATACCTTACCGATATTTTTATGGCCTGATGTGCCGTTAAACTTCGAAACATTACTGATTGTATTGCCTTATTCCATGGGACTCGCGGTCGTCGGACTATTAGAATCAATGATGACGGCGACGATTGTCGACGATCTTACCGATACCAATAGTGATAAAAACCGTGAGTGTAAGGGGCAAGGACTTGCTAATGTGTTTACGGGGTTTCTTGGTGGTATGGCGGGTTGCGCCATGATTGGTCAATCGATGATTAATATAAAATCCGGCGGACGTGGACGTCTATCGAGTTTAGCGGCAGGTGTATACTTGCTCATAATGGTGGTCTTTCTTGGACCCTGGTTAAAACAGATCCCTATGGCCGCCTTGGTCGCGGTAATGATTATGGTGGCCATAGGTACGTTCTCGTGGCAGTCCATTCTCGATATGAAAAAACATCCACTGTCGACCAATGTTGTGATGCTGGCAACGGTTGCTATGGTGGTAGCCACTCATAATCTGGCTATCGGTGTATTTGTTGGAGTGCTGCTTGCTTCCTTATTCTTTGCCAACAAGATTAGTCGCATGATGGTGGTTAGGAATAATATCGGTGAAAGTGACAGTTGTGAATATCGGGTGATTGGCCAAGTGTTCTTTGCGTCATCGGATAAATTTACCGATTCATTTGATTTTAAAGAAGTATTAGAGTCAGTCACTATCGATTTATCGGCGGCTCACTTTTGGGATGTGACGGCGGTATCTGCATTGGATAAAGTGGTGATTAAATTTCGTCGAGAGGGTACACATGTGAACCTTATTGGTATGAATCAAGCGACTCGCACCATTGTTGATAAATTTGGGGTACACGATAAGCCCGAAGAAGTTGAAAGACTACTGGCTGGACACTAAGAGGATGATACAGATGAAGAATATAGTTGCGTGTATTGATGGTTCTAAATTGACTCTAGCCACCTGTGAAGCCAGTGCTTGGGTTGCACACAAAGTGAAAGCACCGTTAACGTTATTGCATGTGCTCGATAAAGCCACCAGACCTGTGGTGAGCGAATTGTCGGGCCAAATTGGCTTTGGTAGCCAAGAAGACCTACTCAATGAACTGGTAGAGCTTGATGAGCTGCGCAGTAAAGTGGCGCTTAAGCATGGTAAGCAGTTACTGATAGATGCAGAAGAGTTAGCGCAAGTGCGAGGCGTGAGTGATATCCATAAATTACAACGCCATGGCAGTTTACTCGACACATTAATGGATCTAGAAGATGATTTGAGGGTGTTAGTGCTGGGGAGGTCGGGTGAAGATCATAGCAGCACTAAAACAATAGGCTCACAGCTTGAAAGTGTGATTAGAACGATTAAGGCCCATACCCTCGTGGTCAGCGAAAGCTTCGAAGTGCCAAGCTCCTATATGATCGCCTTTGATGGTAGTGCAACCAGTGACAAGCTGATTGAAAAGGCTATCAAGACGCCTTTGCTTGTCGGTTTGGAGTGTCATTTGGTGATGGTTGATGGCTCTGGTGACAAGAGCGCAGCTTTTCAACAAGCATCGCAGCAGCTTACTGAGGCTGGGATCATGGTGACAGAGCGAGTGTTAACTGGAGATGTAGATAGCGCAT
Source organism: Shewanella sp. GutDb-MelDb (assembly GCF_002836075.1). Lineage (NCBI taxonomy): Bacteria > Pseudomonadati > Pseudomonadota > Gammaproteobacteria > Alteromonadales > Shewanellaceae > Shewanella > Shewanella sp. GutDb-MelDb. The sequence continues at coordinate 19,104 of NZ_PJBM01000238.1, forward strand.
TACTCGATTACCAAGAGCAACAACAGCTTGGGATGATAGTGATGGGGGCCTATGGCCACACAAAGTTACGCCAGTACTTTCTCGGCAGTAACACCACGCAAGTGCTGATAAAAAGCAGCGTACCCTTGTTGTTAATCCGTTAATTATGCAGAGATAGAGGAGCCGATAATCAGCTCCTCTATTTTTTAGCCGCACCACAGCGTCAGCCATATTTAAAAGTGAGTTAAACACGAGTTAACTGACAAACCCCGCCGCAATTGGTTAGAATAACCTAGATTTTTTAAACTCCAGAGCGACCACTATGCACGTACATATTTTAGGGATCTGTGGCACCTTCATGGGCGGCCTCGCGTTGCTGGCTCGAGCTGAAGGGCACAAGGTAACGGGCAGCGATGCCAATGTTTACCCGCCAATGAGCACTCAACTAGAAGAGCAAGGTATTGAGCTGATCCAAGGTTTCGATCCTACTCAATTGGGTAAAAATGAAGATGATGCGCCCGATCTTGTGGTGATCGGTAATGCTATGAGCCGAGGTAATCCTTGCGTTGAAGCAGTGCTTAACCGCGGCCTTAAGTATACCTCTGGCCCGCAGTTTCTAGCAGAGCACATCTTGGCTGAGCGCTGGGTATTAGCGGTTGCTGGCACCCATGGTAAAACGTCTACCTCGAGTATGTTGGCGTGGATCCTCGAAGACTGTGGCTATGAGCCGGGATTTTTGATTGGTGGTGTACCGCAAAACTTCGGGGTATCGGCTCGCCTTGGCGGTTCGCCGTTTTTTGTGGTTGAAGCTGATGAATACGACAGCGCCTTTTTTGATAAACGTTCTAAGTTTGTCCACTATCAACCGCGTACTCTGGTGATCAACAACTTAGAGTTCGATCACGCCGATATATTTGATGATCTTAAAGCGATCCAACGCCAGTTTAATCACGTAATACGGACGGTTCCTGGTGAAGGAAAAGTGATCTGGCCAGCAGATGCGATAAGTGTGCAGCAAGTCATCGCGCTAGGTTGCTGGAGTGAGCAAGAGACATATCATTTAAATGCCGTGACTAACGGCTGGCATGCTCATAATCTTAGCGATGATGCTCATCAGTTTGAAGTCTTCTTCAATGGTGAGTTGCAGGGGGTTGTCGATTGGGAACTCATTGGCCAGCACAATATCGAAAATGCGGTGATGGCAATTGCCGCAGCGAGGCACGTTGGGGTTAAGCCTGATGCCGCCATTGAAGCGTTAGCCAAGTTTGCACCTCCTAAGCGCCGCATGGAGCTGCTTGGTACTATAAGCGGTATCGAAGTTTATGATGACTTTGCGCATCACCCAACGGCCATAGCAACATCTCTAGCGGGTATGCGAGCCAAAGTGGGCCAGCGTAAGGTGACGGTGATTTTAGAGCCGCGTTCGAACACCATGAAGAGCGGCGTGCACAAGGACACCTTGGCAAACTCATTGGCTTTGGCTAGCAATGTCTTTTTATATCAAGCGGGCAATATTGACTGGGACATTAGCACCGCAATGGCCACAGCCTCGGTGCCAGTTGCTGTGTTGTATGATATTGATGAGATTATAGAGCAGGTCGTCGCTCAGGCGAGCAGTGGAGATACTATTATCATTATGAGTAATGGCGGCTTCGGCGGATTACATCAAAAGCTGCTGGCACAATTAAACACTAAAACAGGTAAATAACTAGCCATGAGTGTGACATACCATAAAGCAGACAAGTCTATTAGCCTGGCGTGGACTGGTGCCTCGGGCGCTCCATATGGCCTGAGATTATTAGAAGCACTGTTGAGAAGTGATTATCAAGTGTTCTTGATGATCTCATCAGCAGCGAGAGTGGTATTGGCCACAGAGCAAGGCCTGCAGTTAAGCGCCAATAGCGATAAAGCGCAAGCACAGTTATTAGCGCAGTTTGGCGACGTGGCTGGCGAGCTCATTGTATTGGGTAAAGAGGAGTGGTTTTCGCCGCCAGCTTCGGGTTCTGCGGCGCCAAAACAGATGGTCATCTGTCCGTGCAGTACAGGGACATTAGCATCGGTTGCAACGGGTATGAGTAATAATTTACTCGAACGAGCGGCTGATGTTGTAATAAAAGAGCGAGGCCAATTAATCTTGGTTCCTCGAGAAACTCCTTTTAGTGCCATACACTTAGAGCATATGTTGTCGCTCTCTCGCTTAGGCGTAACCATTATGCCTGCAGCGCCAGGCTTTTATCATAATCCCAAATCGGTTGAAGATCTGGTAGACTTTATGGTCGCCCGAATTCTTGACCATTTGGGCGTTGACCATGCATTAACGAATCGTTGGGGTTATGACAAGCATAATACCAACGACATCGACTATTGAGAGTTTTATGAAACACACCATTGAAGTGATGATCTCTGCAGAAGAGATCGATCAAAAATTGGATATTTTGGCTGAGCAAATTAATACGCATTATGCCGAAAGTGACCGCCTGTTAATGGTAGGTCTACTTAAGGGTTCTGTTGTGTTTATGGCAGATCTTTGTCGACGTATTAAAGGCCACGTAGAGATCGATTTTATGTCGGTATCAAGTTATGGCAATGCGATGACAAGCAGTCGCGACGTAAAAATCCTTAAAGACGTACAGTCCGAGATCCAGGGGCGTGATGTACTGATTGTGGAAGATCTTATTGATTCTGGTAATACCCTTAACAAGGTGCGTGAGATCCTGATGATCCGCGAGCCAAAAAGTTTAGCGCTATGTACCTTACTTGATAAGCCTCAACGTCGTGAAGTTGATGTGCCTGTCGACTTTATCGGTTTTACCATCCCTGATGAGTTTATCGTTGGATATGGCATCGACTATGCGGAGCAGTATCGTAACTTACCTTACATCGCGAGAGTGATTCCGCTAGAAGATTAATATTGTCTCTATAGCTTAGGTCGGGTTTTGATGCTTATTGGCGTTAAACTGATTATTGAGCTAGAAGCGCAATCGATACTAATGACTCTCGCTATTGCGGGAGTTTTTTTTACTTAATACAGAGTGATTGGAATAACCATGGCAAATACAGAAGCCGCCTTAGTTATCGACTCCTTAAAAAAAACCTATAAAGGCGGAGTTGAGGCAGTAAAGGGCATAAGCTTAACAGTGAATAAGGGCGATTTTTTTGCGCTACTTGGGCCTAACGGAGCAGGTAAATCAACGACGATTGGTATTATTAGTTCTTTGGTGCAAAAGAGTTCGGGAAAAGTGTCTGTATTTGGACATGATATTGATAACGAGCTTGAACTCGCCAAACTCAGTATTGGCCTAGTGCCTCAAGAGTTTAATTTTAATCAGTTTGAAACGGTACAGCAAATTGTTGTCAATCAAGCGGGTTACTACGGCGTTAAGAAAGAGGTGGCACTAGAACGTGCTGAAAAACACCTTAGTCAACTTGACCTGTGGGAAAAACGCAACAGTCCAGCGCGTGAACTCTCTGGCGGCATGAAGCGCCGTTTGATGATCGCGCGCGCGTTAATGCATGAGCCACAATTGTTGATTTTAGATGAACCAACAGCGGGTGTAGATATTGAATTGCGTCGCTCTATGTGGACCTTTCTCACCGAGCTAAATGAGCAGGGCGTGACGATTATTCTCACCACTCATTATTTAGAAGAAGCCGAAATGCTTTGCCGCAATATCGGTATTATCGACAAAGGTGTGCTGGTGGAATGCACGAGCATGAAGTCGTTGCTTAGCCGTTTGAATATGGAAACGTTTATTCTTGATTTGGGTTGTGACTTGAATGACAATCCCGCGCTTGAGCAGACGGTGTGTCGCTTAACAGATCCACATACCTTAGAGGTTGATGTGGCAAAAGAGCAGAGTCTTAATGATGTTTTTGTACAGTTGAGTGCGCTTAATATTCAAGTGCTGTCGATGCGTAATAAGGCCAATCGCTTAGAAGAACTGTTCGTTGAGTTAGTCGAAAAAGGCAAAGTGTCTGGGGGCGGAAAATGAATATGAGAGCGCTGTATTTTACAGCTTTTAAAAGTATCTTAACCAAAGAGATAAACCGTTTTACCCGTATTTGGATCCAAACTTTGGTGCCTCCTGCGATCAGTATGACCCTGTATTTCCTGATATTTGGTAACTTAGTGGGTAAACGCATTGGTGAGATGGGCGGTGTCTCTTATATGGAGTTTATCGCGCCAGGTTTAATCATGATGGCAGTGATTACCAGCTCTTATTCTAATGTGGCATCCTCCTTTTTTAGCGCTAAATTTCAGCGTAACTTGGAGGAGCTTATCGTTGCACCTGTGCCGCACTATGTCATTATCGCAGGCTATGTTGGCGGCGGTGTTGTCCGTGGCTTGTTTGTGGGCGCTATCGTGACGTTAGTGGCGATGTTCTTTGTCGATATCACCATACAGCATGCTGGATTGGTGGCGATTACGGTGTTCTTAACGGCAGTTTTATTTGCCTTAGGTGGACTCATTAATGCCATTTTTGCAAAAAGTTACGATGATATCAGTATTGTTCCTACCTTTGTTTTGACCCCATTGACCTATCTCGGTGGCGTGTTTTATTCGCTATCGTTACTGCCCGATTTTTGGCAAGCGGTATCGGCATTAAACCCTGTGGTATATATGATTAACGTATTCCGTTTTGGGTTCTTAGGCTATGCCGACATCAGTGTTCCTTTGTCTGTTGCAGTCATGGTTGGCTTCTGTGTCGGGTTATGGAGTTTAGCTTACTACCTTATCTCGCGCGGAATAGGCTTGAGAAGCTAATAGAGAGTGTAATGACTTTAAAAGCCAACAATTAAATTGTTGGCTTTTTTATTGGTTTATTTTTGTGTACGACTAAGCGCTAACTCTGCTCGATAAATTCGACGATATCGAATCAATACGCAATGGCATTGAGTGTATAACGATACGAGTGCGCCGCTATCCGTTTCGATATAGTTGGCTTTTTTATGGGTTTATTTTTGTGTTCGACTAAGCGCTAACTCTGCTCGATAAATTCGACGATATCGAATCAATACGCAATGGCATTGAGTGTATAACGATACGAGTGCGTCGCTATCCGTTTCGATATAGTTGGCTTTTTTATGAGTTTATTTTTGTGTACGACTAAGCGCTAACTCTGCTCGATAAATTCGACGATATCGAATCAATACGCAATGGTATTGAGTGTATAACGATACGAGTGCGTCGCTATCCGTTTCGATATAGTTGGCTTTTTTATGGGTTTATTTTTGTGTACGACTATGCGCTAACTCTGCTCGATAAAGGCGACTATTTCGAATCAATACGCAATGGTATTGAGTGTATAACGACACGAGTGCGTCGCTATCCGTTTCGATATAGTTGGCTTTTTTATGGGTTTATTTTTGTGTTCGACTATGCGCTAACTCTGCTCGATAAATTCGACGATATCGAATAACTGCGCAATGGTATTGAGATTTAGTTTACTGGTACAGCAATGACCGTTAAGACTAGCGTATTGCTGAACAGACTGACGCAGTTCTGCTAGTGTCAGTTGCGGAGAAGCCAAGCGGATCTTGATGGGGCTGTCCTCGGCAATCAGATAGCTGTTACCGCTATAATCGACAATAAAGCTCCCTGTTAACACACCAAGCATGCCTGTTTGTTCTAGCCAGTCATGCATTGTTTCAAGTCGTAGCAGTTCACTGCTGTTTTGTTGTCGTAGTACGATAGGCCAGTTAACTTGCGCTAATGTGATTGTCATTAGTGTTCCTGTTTTAGAAGCCAAGAGTATTGTGTTTGGCAGGCGTAATCGTCATAAGCTTTTATTTTATCTTTGATGCTATTAGCGACGCCAAAAGCGTAACCTTTAATATAAACCAACACATAAAAGGCGCGTTGATGACCGTTATCATAAGGTTTTAGCAGTGTGTTTAAGCGCATATTTAAACTTATATTATCAATCTTATGACCAGCATTCATTGCCAATTTTGAGCAGATTAACAGTTCGGTAATCTCTCGTTGTTGAAGTACTTTATTTGCCGTGGCAACAAAACCATGCATCCCGATTCCACCGCGACTAGCGATAACCTTTTGTAAGGTGATGTAGGCGAGACTTGCCCCCAATAACAGTCCAAATATGAATAGGGCGATATAACTGAGTTTGCGCATGGTGTTACCGAGTGTTTGCTACTGGACTCATAGAATATTACCCTAGCGTTGTCCAAAATGTGCTGTTGATATCTATTTTGTGGCGTTTATCTGCAAGCAATATTGGTTTATACCCCAGCCGTTACTGTGACTCTGTGGTTTCTTGGGTAATTTGTTCTTTGCGATCATCCAGAAGAATAATTGTGGTGGTATTATTGGTGATGAGGTTGTCGAAGTGCAAATTCATCTTTTGAATTGATTCGGCATATTCCGGATCGGTGCTTTCCTTTTTCTGCCAATATCGATTACGTTCTAGCTTTTGTAACTCGCTGGCTCTTAATATTTCAAAATAGCTATTCTCTTGCTTCAAGCGATACATTTCACTCTCTAATAGCTGCAGTAAACGCTCTTTTGAAATGGTCTCTTTCTGTAATAACACTTGCAGAGGGTCGAGTGTGCTGAGGCGTTTGTCTGAATCCGTTTCAGTGGTGATACCCAGTACATACTCAATTTTATGTTGACGAAACTCTTTTGGACAGGAGTGCTGACTAAAGACAATCTTGTCATCTTTAATGCATTTGAAAATACTGTTTGCTTCAACATATCCGCTAAGTATTAAGCAAATTATTGAGAATATAACTTTCGCCATTGGGCTAAATATCCTTTTCGACTCAATGATTATTAATCACTATAAGCGTGTGTTTCAGTCTCTAGGCTACAACACTTATTATGTATAAATGATTACTGGATGACCAATATACTATGGCTTAACTCAGACCATAACACCAGTTTTTTGACACTAGACTGATATGAATCAATGTGCAGTGGTAAGCGCACTGCTGATAGGGGGCGTGAGTTATTGAGTCACTAATGTTCAAAGTATTGACGCGTTATTCCCCCGTAATCAGTCTCTTTGGATTGAGCTCAGCTTCGCCCACTTCTTGCATCTGACTTCCTGCTTTCAATTGACGGTATATGTCGCGCGATGGGGCTTAAAATCTGAGATAGTCATGCTTGAATCAGTTGTTGATAAATCGATGGGAACATTTTTAATGGGAGGGAGTATTAAATGGCTCAGAGCAGGTGCTTTGAGCCAAATATAGTCAAGATAGGAGTGCAGCGTCTAATTAATCTGCAGCACTAGGTTATCGATTAATCGCGTTTCGCCCATATAAGCGGCGACCAAAATAACCAATTCATTGTCGTTACTCAGCGCTTTGTTGAAGGATTTAGCATGACGAATATCGAGGTAGTCGTTTCTAAAGCCTGCTGAGGCAATAACTTGCTGCGCAGCTTTTATAACCTCATCAATCTGCTTGCCTAAGCAAAGCTCATTCGCCATCTTGTCTAAGGTTTGCTTGAGTACCGCCGCTTGCTGCTTTTGTGCTGACGTTAAGTAGCCATTACGCGAACTCATCGCAAGGCCTGAGGCTTCACGTATGGTTTCTACGCCTACAATCTCAATCGGCATAGACAGGTCTTCGACCATGGTTTTTATCACGAGCAGTTGCTGAAAGTCTTTTTGCCCAAAAACGGCAATATCGGGTTGAACGATATTAAACAGTTTACACACAATGGTTGCTACGCCGCGAAAGTGACCAGGGCGACTTTCGCCGCACAATTGATCAGAGATTAACGGTACTTCAACAAAAGTCTGAACGTCCATTCCCTTAGGATAGATGATGGCAGGCGTTGGCGTGAACAGCAGCTCTGCACCCGCCGCAATCAAGGCCTTTTGATCATCTATTAAGGTTTTTGGATACGCGTCTAAATCTTCGTTTTGACCAAACTGCATTGGATTGACAAAGATAGAAGCGATCACATGATCTGCGCGTGATCTCGCTTCTTTAACTAAGGTAATATGCCCAAGGTGCAAGTTGCCCATTGTCGGGACAAAGGCAACCGTTTCGCCTTTGATACGCCATGCGCGGACTTGCTCGCGAATAACGCTAATCGATTCTGTGGTGATCATGATACTCGTGCTCTAACACTGACAAATATGAATACTGAAATAAGCTGATAGTCGAACCACTTAGCTAAAAGTATGTTCTTCAGCTGGAAAAACACCTTGTGCGACTTCGTCAATATAAGCACGAACAGCGCTGCGGATCTCGCCAGTTTGCTTTAGATAGTTTTTCGAAAAACGTGGAATGTAACCACTTGAAATGCCTAAGACATCATGCATAACTAAGATTTGACCGTCAGTATCTGCGCCTGCACCGATGCCGATAACGGGGATAGTTAATGCGTTAGTAATGGCTTTAGCTAACGGCGCGGGAATACACTCAACAACGAGGAGTTGTGCCCCTGCCGCTTCAATCGCTTTGGCTTCATCAAGAATACGCTGCGCATTATCGGCATCACGACCTTGAATTTTAAAGCCACCAAATACATGTACTGATTGCGGCGTTAAGCCTAAGTGGCCACATACAGGAATGCCGCGTTCGGTTAGCATCTTGACACTTTCGAGTAGCCAGTGGCCACCTTCAACTTTTACCATATTGGCGCCAGCTTGCATAAGCGTCGTCGCGTTAATCATGGTCTGTTCAGGTGTCGCGTAACTCATAAAGGGCATATCGGCAATAAGCAATGCACGTTCAACGCCACGACGAACACAGCGAGTATGGTAGGCAATATCGTCAACCGTAACCGGGAGTGTGTCGTTATGTCCTTGAAGTACCATTCCCATTGAATCACCGACTAATAGTACGTCAACACCTTCGCTATCGAATGCGTTCGCAAAACTGGCGTCATAAGCCGTTAATGCAGTGAATTTTTTGCCTTCACTCTTGAAGGTTCTCAGTGTGGAACTCGTAATTTTGGACATAGTGGTAATTTTAAAACCTAATTTGTTGAGTTGTTATATGCCAAGTTGGGCTGAACTTCAATGATCTCGGAATCAAACTTCTGTACTAACGTGGGTATTCTATCAAAAAATTAACTTAAAAATGACTTATAGGGATAGGTTTTGCATTTGTGCCATTAAGTCTGTGAGCTATTTAGCGTTCTCAGCGCTTTAATTCAAACCTGTTTGCAGGGATGGTGTTCCTTGTTGAGGTCATCAACAGCGGCAGTGCAAGTATGCTCATCGAGTGTGGGTTCGAAGCATTTGATGGCATGGCTATTACTGTGCCTGCTGCAGTTCTGCAGTTAAACAATCGGTGATCAAACTGGCCAGCGGTGTTTTGTCTGGCAATATGAGTGTTGGAGTCAAATCAAATAATGGCACTAATACAAAGCTACGTTGTTTCATTCCATAATGGGGAACGGTCAGTCGAGGTAGATTGATGTGCTCATTACCGTATAACAGTAGATCTAAATCCAAGGTTCTAGGCCCCCAGCGCAGTGTTCTGAGTCGGCCTTGTTCATTTTCAATCTTTTGTAATGCATCTAATAGATGGATGGGGGCGAGATCTGTTTTAAAGCCAGCAACCGCATTAACGTAATCGGGTTGCTGAACGTCGCCCATGGGCACTGAGCGATAGTAAGGGGAGATGCTAAATGAATTGTCTTCGGCAATGCTCAACAATGCTTGGCAAGCATTGTTGAGTTGTTCGATGGGTTGGCTTAAGTTAGCCCCCAATGCAACATAGACCTGAATCATTACTCTGTAGGTTTAGGTGCTGCTTGGTCTGAAGGCTTAGAACGACGACGTTGAGAAGTACGATTACGGCCGCCTTTATTGCTCGACTTAGCAATAACATTACGCTGATCTTCACTGCCTTCGACAAAGCTCTTCCACCATGCTGCATTCTTGGCAACGGAACCACCTTCGGCTTCGCCACGTAATAAGAGTAAATCATAAGCGGCTCTAAATTTAGGGTGTTCAATAAATTTAAAGGCTTTGGTGCCTTTGTTACGCTCAAAACGTAGCTGTAGTTGCCATATATCTTTTGTCACAGAGCTAAAGCGGCGCGGGAGACTAATTGTACGACACTGCTGCTCCATTATATCGCCCATAGCTGCGGTATAAGCATCGTAGAGGCTTAAGCCACTTTCGAGTGCGATATCGTCCGCACGCTGTGTTAGTGGATACCAGAGTAGCGCAGCATAAAAGAATGCGGGAGTGACTGGCTTTTCTTGCTCAATACGCAAGTCAGTATTTTCCATCATCTCTTGCAGCAATTTAGCAATGGGCCCGTGAGGCGCTTCATCCAGTAGTGAATCTACTAACGGAAATAGCGGCGCAAATAAACCGAAATCTCGCATCATGTTGTAGTTCTGGGCTGCTTTTCCAGCGAAGAATAACTTTAGCACTTCTTCGTACATACGCGCCGCAGGGATATCTTTTAGCAAAGGCGCTAAGCCTTTTATTGGATCTGCTGCTGCAGATTCAATTGTCATATCGAGCTTGGTGGCAAAGCGCACAGCGCGAAGCATACGTACCGGATCTTCGCGATAGCGAGTATCAGGGTCGCCAATAAGACGGATTGTGCGTGACTCTAAATCCTGTAATCCACCGCCGTAGCTATGAATAGAGAAGTCGCTAATATCGTAGTAGAGCGCATTGACGGTAAAATCACGACGTTCAGCATCTTCGTCGATAGTGCCGTAAACATTATCACGCAATAGTCGACCCGATTCATTGGTCTTAGAGATCTTCTCTTCGCTATCAACGTGATGTCCACGCAGTGTAGCGACTTCGATAACGTCACGACCAAACACAATGTGCGCCAGACGGAAGCGTCTACCCACGAGGCGACAGTTACGGAATAATCGCTTAATTTCTTCTGGCGTGGCATTGGTCACCACATCAAAATCCTTAGGTTGCATATCCAATAGAATGTCGCGTACTCCGCCACCGACCAAGTAAGCTTTAAAGCCTGACTTATGAAGTCTGTAGAGTACTTTGATCGCATTGTCGCTGATCTGTCTACGAGAAATTGAGTGCGCTTTTCTAGGCACAACTTCTAAACTCAGACCGACCTGAGTATTTTCTTCAGCTTTTGGACTATCATCAAATAACTGCTTACAGAATTGGCTAATACGGCGAAAAATGGGACACCTCTGATTTGGATATTTACTAAGGTAAAAACAAGTGGGCTATGATAACCCAATTAAAGCTCAATGAGTATACGATTCAGTTTACGTAACAAGGAGTATTTCAGATTGCCTTGGTACCTTACTTAAATCAAACTGACTGATAGCCTGTTCTAGCATCTTGCTGGCTTGTCTTTCTGGGGTCACTTCTGTTTGGCCCAAAAAGCGTAATGCCGCATTAATGCTGGCTTGCGGCTTTACAACATCAATTGCTGCCGCATGGTTTTGCTTGGATAACTTGCGGCCTTTTTCTGCACATGCTAACGGCAGATGAAGCCAATTTGGACTTGGATGCTTCAACAGTTTAAACAGACTTTCTTGACGGCAAGTGGGCTCGAGCAGATCTGAGCCTCTCACCACCTCGGTGATCTGTTGGTGGATATCGTCAAGCACCACCGCTAACTGGTAGGCGTAGAGGCCGTCACTGCGTTTAATAATGAAATCTTCAGCAGCAAATTGACTATCGACTTTAACCACACCTTTTATCTGATCTAAAAATTGTGCCACGCCATAGTGGTTGCGAATACGGATAGCGCCCACTTTATGCGGCTGCGCAAGTCTTCCGCAACGGCCATCATAACTGCCCCCCATGGCTTTTATCTGCTTGCGGCTACATTGACAATAATAAGCTTGGTCTGTCGCCAGCCATTGGGTGATCTGTTGCTGATAAATATCAAGGCGTTGGCTTTGATAGACTACTGAGTTGTCCCAGTGCAGGCCGTACGCTTCTAATGTGCTAAGAATTTGATGACTAGCACCGGCAATCTCTCGTGGTGGATCGATATCTTCGATACGCACCAACCATTGGCCATTCATGGAACGCGCACGCAAAAAACTGCCGAGGGCAGCAATCAATGAACCAAAATGAAGTGGACCAGAAGGGGACGGTGCAAAGCGACCGATATAAGCTGTTGAGTTAACCATTAGAGACATTTAGAAACAAAAGAGCGGAGCATAACGCTCCGCACCTTAAGATAGCGATTATCCCGCCATCTGCTTTTCTTTGATCTCAGCAAGCGTCTTACAGTCGATACATTGATCGGCTGTTGGACGAGCTTCTAATCGACGGATACCGATTTCGATACCGCAAGAGTTACAGAAGCCGAAATCATCTTCTTCGATTATCTGTAGCGTCTTTTCAATCTTTTTGATTAGTTTACGTTCTCTATCGCGAGCACGTAATTCTAAACTAAACTCTTCTTCCTGAGCTGCACGATCGACAGGATCTGGGAAATTAGCCGCTTCGTCTTGCATATGGTTCAGAGTGCGGTCAACTTCTTCGCGCAATTGGTTACGCCAAGCTTCAAGAATCGTCTTAAAGTGACCCAACTGGTCCTCGTTCATGTACTCCTCACCGGGCTTTTCTTGGTAAGGTAATACACCTGCGATAGCGAGCACACCGAGTTTTTTAGTGCCTTCTGGCATAACGCATCTCCTGTTAATCATTTGCGTTGTAGGGCGTCTGTATAATAACGGGCGCTATCTATACCAGAAACCCTCGAGATAGGCAAATAATTTATATTATCTGCACTCGATTCTTTGACTATGTCTTCTATTAAGAACAATTTCAACTGTATATTCTGAATTAGAGCTTAACTGGACAGGATTTAACCAAACGGGACGCTGAGGGCGACAGCTCGGCACTATAGGCTAATATCTCTACTCCAGCTGAATATGCTTCATCGAGTAATGCAGCATAAACAGGATCAATATGCGCTGCAGCTTTAACGGAATCTATTCCTGTATGCTGCACAACGAACAATAATACAGCTCTATGCCCCAAGGTCACCATTTCCATCAATTCGCGTAAATGTTTTTGGCCACGAGTGGTCACCGCATCTGGAAAGTATCCTTGCCCATGCTCAAGTAAGGTGCAACTTTTAACCTCTACATAGCAACTGGCTTTGTTGTTACCTTCTAATAAGATGTCTATTCGGCTGTTTTCACTACCATACTTTACTTCGCGGCGTAATGACGCATAACCGGTTAGTTCTGTTATTACGCCGGTATTAATCGCTTCTTCGGCTAAGGTATTTGCACGACCAGTATTGATGCCTATCATATCGCCACTTGGCGTTTCAGCGAGCTCCCAAGTACGGCTATATTTTCGCTTTGGGTTATCAGAGACTGAAAACCACACTTTGCTATCTGGAAATAAGCAATTACGCATCGAACCAGTATTAGGGCAGTGGATAGTCACTTCGCTGCCATCCTCGAGAGTGATATCGGTTAGAAAACGTTTATATCGTTGAATGAGGATCCCACTATCAAATACGGGGTTAAACTCCATTTTAGCTACCTAATGACGACTATATTGCCGCTAGATTAACAGAGTTTTTCGGGAGGATTGGAGAATAATGCATAGGTACGGGTTGAGATTAAATAATTAAGAAACGGTTAGTATTCTAAAATGAGCTCAACTATTTAATACCCGACTTTAGATATTACAGGCGATCCAGTAAACTCAGCTGAAAACGAGTCGAGAGCACCCTTGCTGATCGATTCACATTTTAAGGACCTAAAATGACGAATTTAATGAAAGTTACCCTCACCCAAGAAGTACCTGCTGCTCACTGGGGAAAAGCCAATGTTACTTTTCAAAACGATGTGGCTTCAATTCATATCAAAGCGGGGGATATTCAGCGTCAAGTGCAACAAGCTGCCCGTAAGCTTCAAGGACAAGGCGTTAGTGCTGTTGCACTAGAAGGCAACTTATGGACTGTTGATGCGCAATGGGCCTTTGCTCAAGGCTTTGCTACCGCTAAAAAGCAGCCACAAATACAGTGGACCGGTGACGATTCGGCAAAGGCCTTACTTGCTAACCGTTTAGAGAGTGCCAACTTTGCCCGTAAATTGATTAACGAAACGCCGGAAAATTTGTCACCAATGGTGTTAGCCACTGAAGCGGCAAAATGGTTGAGTGATATTGGCGGCGACAACATTAGCTACCGCATTATTGAAGGCGAAGCATTATTAGAACACCAGTGGATAGGTATCCACGCGGTAGGCCGTGGTAGTGAACGTCCACCTGCATTGCTTGAAGTTGATTTCAACCCATTGGCAGCCGATGCCGACGTTGCTGTAGCACTCGTGGGTAAAGGGATCACTTTCGACTCTGGTGGTTACAGCATTAAAGGTTCAGAAGGTATGCTCGGCATGAAGTGCGATATGGGCGGTGCAGCCACCGTAACCGCCGCACTTGGTTTAGCGATTAAGTCAGGCCTTAACAAACGGGTTAAGCTCTTTTTATGCTGCGCTGAGAACTTAATCAGTGGCCATGCTTATAAGCTGGGCGACATTTTAACCTACAAAAATGGCGTAACTGTTGAAGTGGTTAATACTGACGCTGAAGGTCGTTTAGTGCTGGCTGATGGTCTGCAAGCCGCATCAGAAACGGGCGCGTCATTAATTATCGATGCTGCCACTCTAACGGGGGCTGCCGTTATGGCGGTTGGCACTAACTACAATGCTATTTTCTCTCCTAAAGCTGAAATCTTGGCATTAGCGCAACAAAAAGCCATTGCCGCTTGCGAGCGAGTTTGGCCTTTGCCACTTGATCCTTGGCATATGGACAGTTGTCCAAGTCCTTATGCTGATACTGCTAACAGCCGAGCGATGAAGGGTGGCGGTGCCGGTGGTGCTTCAAATGCAGCGGGTTTCCTATGGCGCTTTGTTGCCCCAGATGCTAACTGGTTGCACGTTGATCTCGCGTCGGCATTCTCAGACTCTGGTGATGCGTTATGGGCTGCAGGTGCAACGACTCATGGCGTACTGACGATTGCTGGATTATTGGAAGACTAGTCTTTAGAGTATTAGGAGCACAACATTGATTGTGTCTTTACTATAGCGCAGGCTATATACAGTAATATCTCTATTATGAAGCCACCTTATTTATAGGTGGCTTTTTTATAGCTGACTTTTTAGCGTGATAGGCCGCTGATTGTAAAAGTTAATACTTATCTTGCTGAAATGACCATGATTCAAATTCCCGCTCTTTTAAGTGAGTCCCCCTGAAAACAGTCTTTGCTAAAACAGTACTTATGTTGCATTATTGTTAACTATTGGTTTTTTTACTTAAGTGTTGGTTTGCCGTCCATGAAGCTTAGTTTTAGTGAATTCTCTATCGATCGTGAAACAGCCGAACTGTTAATTAATGGCACTATTTATGCTATTGATGAGCGTAATATTATGCTTATTCAGTTGCTCGCTAATAGTTATCCAGAATATTGTTCAAAACAAGATTGCTTAGACAAAATATGGGTAGGCACAGTGGTGTCGGACATGTCATTGTCTAAACTGGTTTCAGATACGCGTAAGATTTTTAGTAAAGCAGGTTATTCAGAACCATTGATTCAGACTGTTCATGGTCGAGGTTATCGGCTCGAACATGTACTCGGAAAGCAGCTCTCACTACAGACTCAACCTTCAACTGCAGATGGTCTTGCTGCTAGCCCTCAAGCAGCACAAAAGACACCCTTCACTTCGGCCCCCTTTATTGAGCGACGTAAAAAAATTGCGCCTATTTCATGGTGGGAAATTTTTGCTAAAGTATTGATTGCATTATTGCTGGTACTCGCGTTGATTTTCCAGTTTTGGTTAGGCGGAGCCAATAGCGATTCAGTCACGACACAAACGAAAAATCTCAATTATAGTGAGCCAACAAAAGCCCTGGGTCGAGTACTTTGGGTTGACGATCACCCTGAGAATAACTTGGCTGAAAAAGCCTATTTAGAAGAGAAAAATATTGGTGTTTATAACACTGTCACCTCAGAAGAAGCGCTCATGCTGTTATCTATGTATCACTACCAAGCGGTGATTTCAGATATGGGACGGCATGGTGATTCACTCGCGGGGCTTAAGCTGCTGCAAGCCATTCGTGCCGCTGGATATGATACTGACTTTTATCTGTACACTTATGTGGAGTCACCCGGCGTGATTGATGCCATTGCTAAGAGTGGTGGTCAAGCCGTTGTTATTGATAGCGATGCCTTGTATGAGTTGATATTGGCTCATTTTTAAAAGAAGCAGATGATTCATTAAAGCGAATTATCTAAAGAAAAAGTAAGACATTTAAGTATTTAGCCTCGTAATAATTAAAAACCTATCGAAACAATACCTA
>NZ_PJBM01000239.1:0-35165 GCF_002836075.1 Shewanella sp. GutDb-MelDb
CGCGATTGAGGCAAAAGCATTAAAACTGCCTGACCTAGCTGCAAATCATAAACTGAAACAACCTCTTTTGCTCCTTGAAGAGTATGCCGCCTTAGGCGAGAGGATGTTATTCAGTGCCGAATCAGAAGGTCGCCGTGAAGCCCTTTTAGAGCTGCTCGGCAAGATAAAACTAAAGCCAAAGCTATTTAGCCACTTTAACGAATTTGCTGCCAGTAAAACCAAATTAGGGCTGATTGTTTCACCCCTGTCTCAAGGTTGTGTGATTGAGAAAAAGACCGGTGGAAAATTCAGCTTAATTTGCGAAACGGAGCTGTTTGGTCAACGCATATCGCAGCGCCGCCGTCGAGACAAACAACGCCAGATCAGTAGTGATGCACTGGTTAAAAACCTTGCTGAGCTAAAAGTGGGCCAACCAATAGTCCATCTAGATCATGGTGTAGCGCGCTATCAAGGCCTAGAAACACTTGATACCGGTGGGCTTGTTGCCGAATATCTCGTGCTTGAGTATTCTGGCGGTGACAAACTTTATGTTCCCGTGTCCTCTTTACACCTCATCAGTCGCTACAGTGTTGGCCCCGATGAAGAGGCAAACCTCAATAAGTTAGGTAACGAAAGCTGGACTAAAGCGAAACGCAAAGCCATTGAGAAAATTCGTGACGTCGCGGCTGAATTATTAGATGTTTATGCCCGCAGGCAATCAAGGCCGGGTGAGGCATGTCATATTGACCAAGAAGAGTACGCACAATTTGCCGGTAGCTTCCCGTTTGAAGAAACCGTCGATCAAGAAACTGCGATATCAGCAGTTATAGAAGATATGCGCACCCCCATGGCAATGGACAGATTAGTCTGTGGCGATGTGGGTTTCGGTAAAACAGAAGTGGCGATGCGCGCCGCATTTGTGGCCGTTAATGACGGTAAACAAGTGGCCATTCTGGTCCCAACGACTCTACTTGCACAGCAACATTTCGAAAATTTCCAAGACCGTTTTGCTGATTGGCCTTTTAAGATAGAGGTTATGTCACGTTTCAAAACAGCCAAAGAACAAACCCAGGTCATGAAAGACTTAACCAATGGCAAAGTGGATATTGTGATAGGTACTCACAAGCTGTTGCAATCAGAGGCTAAGTTCGAGAACTTAGGCTTACTGGTTATTGACGAAGAGCACCGTTTTGGCGTGCGACAAAAAGAGAAGATTAAGGCACTGCGTGCCAATGTCGATATCCTTACCCTTACCGCCACGCCGATCCCACGCACATTAAACATGGCGATGTCAGGCATGCGTGACTTGTCGATTATCGCCACCCCCCCCGCCAAGCGTTTAGCCGTAAAAACCTTTATCCGTGAATATGATGAAGCTACGATTAGAGAAGCGCTCCTTCGTGAGATTTTACGTGGTGGCCAAGTCTATTTCTTACATAATAGCGTGGAAACGATTGAAAAAAGGGCTGCAGAAATAAGTGAGCTGCTACCCGAAGCACGTGTTGTAACTGCACACGGACAGATGCGTGAACGCGAACTCGAGCGAGTGATGTCTGATTTTTATCATCAACGCTTTAATGTATTAGTCTGTACCACGATTATTGAAACCGGTATTGATGTTCCATCAGCAAACACCATTGTAATTGAACGAGCAGACAAGTTTGGTTTAGCGCAGCTGCATCAATTGCGAGGCCGTGTTGGTCGCTCGCATCACCAAGCATATGCCTATTTGATGACACCACATCCTAAAAGCATGACTAAAGATGCGCGTAAGCGATTAGAAGCCATTGGCGCACTCGAAGATCTTGGTGCTGGATTTATGTTGGCAACCCAGGATTTAGAGATCCGCGGCGCAGGCGAATTGCTCGGTGACGAGCAAAGTGGTCATATCTCTAAGATAGGTTTCACCCTTTATATGGAGATGCTTGAAGAGGCCGTTAAGATGCTCAAAGACGGTAAAGAACCGTCTCTCGATCAGATGCTGCGTCAACAAAGTGAAATCGAGTTGCGGATCCCAGCCCTATTACCTGAAGATTATGTCAGTGATGTTAATATGCGTCTTTCGCTATACAAACGCATCGCTAACTGTAAAACAGAGAAAGCCGTCGATGAATTAAAAGTTGAGTTTATTGACCGTTTCGGTATGTTGCCCGAGCCCACTAAGAACCTAATGGCGCTAACACTCTATAAGCACCTTGCTACGCAACTGGGTCTTCGAAAGATCGAAATGCATGCAAAAGGTGGTAGCATAGAATTTGGCGACAATAATAAAGTGGATCCCACCTTTATTATTGGTTTATTGCAAAACCAGCCGCAAATATATCGAATGGATGGCCCCAATAAGCTAAAATTCAGCATGCCATCAGAATCAGCCAAAGATAGGCTAGCACTCATAAAACTGTTACTTGAACAGTTGTCTCAACATCGCATTGGAGAATAATCGTGTTTAGACTATCAACAAATAAGTTAATAATCGCCCTCGCTGCTAGCGTTATTTCTAGTCTGTCGACAACAGCCTTTGCCCAAGAAGAGCGCTGGTTTGAAGTCGAGATCTACCTATATGAGCACAACGCGCCTACAACTGAGCAATGGCCAGATGAAGTCATTAACTCACGTCAACGTAAAACTGTCGATTTTATTACCCCGATGGTGAGTACTGATTTAACCGCAGTTAATATGGGGCTTAATGGCTGTACCTCTGCGGATTGGGCAACTGACAGCCTAAATTGTAATGAGCAGCTTAACTCAAATAACCAAGTTAAATCGGTAGCGGACATCCCGATGCTGATTGCAGCACCTAAACCCGCGACCGCTTATTTAGGCGATGGCGCTGTTTTATTGGCAGAAAGCCAAAGCCAATTTAAAGACATTATCGCGACATTAAAACGAGAGAAAGGCAATAAAAGCCTACTGCATATGACATGGCAGCAATCCATGCTTCCAAGAAACAAAGCCATTCCCGTTAAATTATATTCTGGAAATGATTACTCCAAGGATTATGAGCAAAATGGACAACCACTGCAGCTCAGTAATTTAAACGACGAATTGCCACAGTTTGATTTTATGAGCAGTGGTTTATTAGCTGATACCAAAAAACCAGTATGGAAGCTAGATGGGACTCTTAACATCTATCTTGAACATTATCTGTTCATAGAAACTGCATTTAATTTACGTCAGGAGGGTGAGAAAACGGTTACCTTGGCTTATCACGACCCAGAAAGTTTTAGCAGTGATAACCTCACAGCGGAAACTGGATCTGTAACAACTCCCTTTTTGTATTCGATTCCTATGAAACAAAATAGGCGTGTTAGAAGCGACGAAGTGCATTACTTTGACCACCCGAAGATGGGAATGATCATTCAGATCCGAAAAATGGAACAACCTACCGCGCAAACTGAGATTGATATGACTAATCGTATCAGTAGCACCAGTGAAGCAAACCGCTTTTAAAGCGAATATATTCCCCAACGTGTTGGGTATCGCTCACTACAACTGCACAATAGAAAAGTCGAGGTAGATATCATCTGCCTCGTCATCTTCAACATAAACCCTATCGACTTTGGCTAGCGGTGCGCCGCTTTGACACCAATTAATCAACTTATCAACTGCAGGGTAGCTACCTTGTGCAAGCACTTGAACTGAGCCATCAGCAATATTACTCACATAACCGGTTAGACCCAGTGTCGTCGCTTGAAGCAATGTTTTTTGACGAAAAGAGACACCTTGAACCTTTCCAGTGATCTTAATAATGACGCGCTTCATAATTAACACCCACTCCGTAATATCAGTCTATGTAGAGAGAATAATGTTTGCTGCTAACCACTCATTCACCCAGCGCAAGGCTTAGGCTGCTTTTAACAACTTAGCCTATAGTTCACCATTGAGCAAAGTTGTGCAGACACATAAATCCACTAAACTCAAATGGCTTTAGTGGATTACAATCACCTATCAATAAAATAGCTTAACCAGCTTTAAAAGCCTTGATCCTATTTAACTGCGCAGCAAGCGAAGTAAACTTGTGGCTCTGTTCTTCATCCCATACGATATCGTAATAATCTTGTAATTGATTAGCAGTAGCATCGTTATCATTAACTTCATCATTTCGCGCCAAAATACAAAGTGCTTTTTGACGGTTAAGATCACGAAAATCAGTAATACATTTATTGGCAATATCAGCGTACTCTTCTGGCCGGTCTATTTTGCTCACCATATTGTGCTGTGGGGTAAGGTTGGGATTAATCAATACTGACTTAATCTTGTTCAAGAAACCGATCCTTTCCGCCCAAAAAGCCCCTAAACCAACACCAATAATGAGTGGTGATGGATCATCTGAAGCAATAATATGTTTGCTCACTTCATTCAATAAATACTGCATATCATTTCTAGGATGCTGCGTACTGTAACTAACCAAACGCACATCTTCGTCAATAAATTGCAGTTGACGCATTTTATCGTGATTACCGGGGCTGGTTGCATCAAACCCATGTAAATACAGGATCATATAACGCTCCTCTGTCTATGCGAGTATATTAATAAGAGCTAACCTAACAAGCTAAGCGATAGAGTTCGTTGCGCTGCATCAATTTTTTAAAATTTTAGCAGCAATTGCCTTCGCTTTTTCCCAACGTTCATTATCTTGCAGTGCATTCGCCACAACCAACAGATTAGGTTTTAACTGGTTAGCAGTGATCTCTTGCTCTTGCTTAGGCCAATTCACACCATGGAGTACTTCGGTAGCGCCTAAACTGTCGTTACAGACCAATATCATGTTGCAACCTGCATCAATGGCAGCCTGCGCCCGCGCACAATAGCCTCCAGCAACAGCGGCTCCTTTCATCCCTAGGTCATCAGAGAAGATCACGCCGTTAAACCCAAGTTCTTTACGCAGCACATCTTGCAGCCAAAAAGTAGAGAAGCCAGCGGGGTTTGCATCAACATTAGGATAAATAACATGTGCAGGCATGATCCCTTGCAGTCGTTCCTTCGCTATCAGCTGTTTAAACGGCTGCATGTCATTAGCAAAAATAGCCTCTTTTGATCTCAAGTCAACTGGTTTAGCGATGTGCGAATCAGCCTCGACACTGCCATGCCCTGGAAAATGCTTACCCACACTTGCCATTCCAGCTTGCTCCATTCCAGTAATAAATGCATTTGCGAGTAATTCGACCTCAGCTTTATTATCACTAAAACTACGCTTGCCAATCACTTGGCTAACACCATTGAGATCAAGCACAGGGGCAAAGCTCAAATCGATATCGATTGCGAGTAGCTCTATTGCCATTAAAAATCCAAGCTCTGTCGCCCAAGTGCTTGCCAGTCTGAGATCGCCTTTAGCCGCAGGTAATATATCGCCCATTGCGGGTAATATGGTGAAATCGTCTCTAAAACGTTGTACCCGCCCCCCCTCTTGGTCGACCGCAATTAAAATATCAGCACGAACAGCCCTTATAGACTGAATGAGCAGTATCAATTGGTTGCGATCGGCATAGTTACGGCTAAACAAGATAAGGCCACCAATCATTGGGTGGGATAGTTGTTTTGCTTCATCATCACTTAAAAATGTTGACTCAACATCTAACATCAAATAACTCATATGACCTCTAAAAATTCATTAAGGGTAGTACCCATGCAAAAAAAGGAGCAAAAAAACGCAAAAAAGGCTCAAGAATAACAACCCATATCATTGTTAAATAATGCTTTATTCGCGTAAAGCTAAACGTGACATTACAAATTACACATGCCACACCAAAATTAGTTTTTCTAATGCTTTATAACTAAATTAAAAAAAACTAATGCTATATAAAAAGAAAAAGTATGGGATACTTTTTACACCAATTAATTCAAGCAACTAAGATTAACATTAAGCATAAGTTTTTTACGCTGATTAATCGACATATACAACCATATGTTCAATTAACCACACGGTAATGATCTTAGTGATATTGGGTATAACTAGAACAATAAAGGTTTAGCATGATTAGTGTATTCGACATGTTCAAGATAGGCATTGGCCCATCAAGTTCACATACTGTAGGCCCGATGAAAGCGGGTAACATATTTATTAAAGATCTCACCAAACAAGGTCTTTTTGAAACGATTGATGAGTTACGTTCAGAGCTGTTCGGTTCATTAGGTCAAACAGGTAAAGGCCATGGCACCGGTAAAGCCGTTATACTCGGCTTGATGGGAGAAGCACCTGATACCGTTGATACCGATAAGATTGACGCTATTTTAGAAAATGTTAGCAATAATGAAAAGCTATTGTTGAGTGATGGCCGTGAAGTGAAATTTTCTCGTGCAAACGGTGTCACCTACCATCGACGTAAAAGCCTACCCGCTCATGCTAATGCCATGACCCTTTATGCTTATACTGACGGGAAATGCATCTATGAGCGTACCTACTACTCTGTTGGTGGTGGCTTTATTTTGGATGAAGATGAAATCAAAGCCCAAGATGCCTCTCCAGCTACCCCCATCAAATCTGCTCCTTATGATTTTGAGTCAGCTCAACAACTTCTTGAACTCTGTACCGAAAACGGCTTTAGTATTTCATCATTAATGATGGCTAATGAGCTCAGTATCAATGACTCTGACGCCATACAGAAACAGCTGTGGGAAATTTGGCAAACCATGAAGTCCTGTGTTGAACGTGGTTACCAAAAAGAGGGTATCTTGCCCGGTGGATTAAAGCTAAGACGCCGTGCGCCATCGCTTTATCGTCGCTTAAAAGCGGAAGGTAAAAGCGTGGTAGATCCTTTTACTGCCATGGACTGGGTAGACTTATTTGCGCTTTCAGTCAATGAGCAAAATGCGGCTGGCGATCGCGTTGTCACCGCTCCCACAAACGGCGCAGCAGGCATCATTCCAGCCGTCCTTAGCTATTACGATATGTTCGTGCAAGAAGTGGATATGGACGTTTGTTGTCGTTACCTGCTTACTGCAGCTGCTATTGGTATTCTTTACAAAAAGAACGCATCAATCTCAGGTGCTGAAGTCGGCTGCCAAGGCGAAGTCGGTGTGGCTTGTTCAATGGCCGCAGCTGCGTTAACCGAGATCATGGGCGGTACTATAGAGCATGTTGAAAATGCCGCTGAAATCGGCATGGAGCATAACTTGGGCTTAACGTGCGATCCTGTCGGTGGTTTAGTACAAGTTCCCTGCATTGAACGTAACGCAATGGGCGCAGTTAAAGCCATTAACGCTTCGCGCATGGCAATGCGCGGAGATGGTAACCACAAAGTGTCTCTAGACAAAGTCATCAAGACGATGATGGATACCGGTAAAGATATGCGTAGCAAGTATAAAGAAACCGCTAAAGGTGGCTTGGCTGTTAATATCGTAGAGTGTTAATTCACACTCTTTCCATAAAAAAACCTCGCTATTGCGAGGTTTTTTTATGGGCTATTGAACGCTGTTGACTCAATGACGGTTCGTCATTGAGCTTAACTACCTGACTGGCAGTTGCATATCTTCAAACATCGCTTCAATCTGCTGTGCATCCCGCAAACCGACGGCTTTTTCGACAACCGTACGAGTTAAATGAGGTGCAAAATGCTCAATAAAGTCGTACATGTAAGTTCTTAAGAAATTACCCTTTCTGAAGCCAATCTTGGTGGTACTGTGAGCAAACAGGTGGCTTGCATCAATAGCGACTAAATCTTTATCCATATGCTCGTCTATTGCCATTGAAGCAATCACACCAACACCTAAACCTAATCTAACATACGTTTTAAGCACATCGGCACTGGTTGCACTAAAGACAACACGTGGCTCAAGACCTGCGCGGTTAAATGACTTTTCAATCTCTGAGGCGCGATCAAAACCAAATACATAAGTGACTAATGGGAAACGACCGAGATCTTCAATGCTGATATGGCTTCTAGAGGCTAACGGGTGATCACGGGTTACCACTATTGAGCGGTTCCAGTGATAACACGGCAACATAATAAGATCGCTATAAAGGTGCATCGCTTCAGTGGCAATGGCAAAATCTGCATCACCACGGGCAGCCAATTCACTGATCTGTGATGGTGTGCCTTGATGCATATGCAGGTTAACCTTAGGGTAGCGATCAATAAATCCTTGAATAATATGCGGTAAAGCATAACGGGCTTGAGTATCTGTGGTGGCAATATTCAATTCACCTTGATCAGGCTTAGTGTATTCCTCTGCCACTTTCTTAATGCTTTCTACTTTACCCAGAATGTCATTAGCGATGCTAATCACCTGCAGACCAGCAGGCGTAACATGGGTTAAATGCTTACCACTACGGCCAAAAATTTGAATACCCAGTTCATCTTCAAGCATACGCACTTGCTTACTAATACCAGGTTGAGAAGTATAGAGGTTTTCCGCGGTCGCAGAAACATTGAGGTTATGGTTAACCACCTCTGCAATATATCTAAGTTGCTGCAACTTCATCTTTAGTCCTTCTCTTTGGTAGGCTTACAGATCCATGAATAGATAAGCAATGACGCATTTAGTATAATTATTCGTTATAGTATAACCGAATAATTATACTTAAATGGAATATAGCACAATAGTCAACTCCTGCGAACTGATAATAGCCAAACCATGATGAAGTGACTATCCTAGAATGTTGATTTATAGTAGCATTAAAAGCACTGTAAAATATTTGGACCCTCTATGATTATCGTTTCAGTCTTTGTCTTGATCGGTGTTTTACTGCTACTTATTATCGGCATTAGCATCATTCAACAACAAAAAGCACGTGTGGAAGCTGAGAGACGCACAGAGCTTGCTCGACAGAGGGCGATCATTGATGAAACAGAAGATGTGCTTTCTAACACTGGGCTTATTCCTTGTTCCAGTAATATAATACTCGTGCTATATAAAAGAATAGAAGAAGCACTCAATATTGCCGCCTCATTATCCCCTGCGCAAAAAAATGATTATGAACGCCGACTATACGATTTGCGCAGCCAGATAGAAGTACTCAACAATGCTCCTAAGTCTACTCCTGCCATTGAGCTGTTTAGGCTACCTGATAATGATAGACAAGTGCTCACGTTAGTTCAGACGCTTAAGAAAATGAAAGCAATACTCAGATCTGAGCATAATAAGGGACGAGTAGAGCCCGCTATCTTTAGCCAAGAAGAGCAGACCATAGACAACCTTCAACTTAGAATTAACGTTGACTCAATGCTTGCAAGAGGAAGAGCAGCTTGCTTTATGAAGCAGTACGGATCCGCCAAGCAGATGGTCACCAAAGCTTTGTCGACCTTGCATACCATTAAAGCACAAACGCCCAATGATCCTTTCATTGCAAAAAAAGTCGATGAAGCTAAAACAATGTTAGACGAGATTATGGGGGCACAGAAATTAGCCCAGCCACAAGTTGCCAAACCTAAAGCAGATGAAGATGACATTGACGTGCTGTTCCAGCCAAAACGGAAGTGGTAGTCATTGATACAATATGCGAAAAATGGTCATTGGTCTAATCAGAAGCTAGACAATTGACCAAATATACTCAAACAACTTGAGTATAAAAAAGACATTAAAAAGCCCCGATATATTCGGGGCTTTTTATTAAGCTTGCAAACCTAGTACATTACTCTGCTTCAGGTTCTGCTTTAGGTTTTGCTTTAGCCTTTGGCTTCGCTTTGGCTTTAGGCTTAGCTTTGGCTTTAGGTTTTGCCTTTGCCTTAGCTTCAGCAACCCACTTACCGTCAATAAACTTGGCATTCCACCCCGTCGCTTTACCATCAACATCAGTCGCAACGTATTGCTCTTTTGTCTTTCGGCTAAAGCGCACAGACGCTAAATTACCATCATCATCAGCAACCGGTGCATCAGCAAGGAAAGCGTACTTAGGCCATAACAGCTCTCGGTACTTCACCAGCTCTTCCACTAATGGGCCACGCGTTTCACGCGACTTAGGGAAAGTGCTGGCAGCAAGGAAGATCCCTGCGGCGCCATCTCGTAATACAAAATATGCATCAGACTTAATACATTTAAGGTCTGGCAGGTGAATTGGGTCTTCTTTTGGTGGCGCTGCTTCACCGCTTTTTAGCAATTTACGCGTATTCTTACATTCAGAATTAGTGCAACCAAAATATTTACCAAAACGACCATTTTTAAGTTCCATATCGCTTTGACAACGATCGCACTCAATAAGTGGCCCTTCATAGCCTTTAATCTTAAACTGTCCCTCTTCGATTTCAAAACCTTCACACGTTGGGTTATTACCACAAATGTGCAATTTACGTTTTTCATCAATGAGGTAGCTATCCATTGCAGTGCCGCATATACCACAGCGATGTTTCGCTCGTAATGCTTCAGTTTCCGCATCTTCACCGCTTTCACTTACCGCTTCTTCGCCAGGCGTTAAGTTTAAGGTCGTCTTACAACGCTCTTTAGGTGGCAATGCATAACCTGAACATCCTAGGAATACACCCGTTGTACCGGTGCGAATTCCCATTGGACGCTCACAGGTAGGACACTTAATATCTGTCAGTACCATCTCATTAGGGCGCATACCGCCCTCTTCAGGTGGTAATTCAGCGTGCTCTAACTGCTTGGTAAAGTCCTTATAAAAACCATCGAGTACTTTCTTCCAATCCAGCTTGCCTTGAGCAACATCATCTAACGTCTGCTCCATGCTTGCGGTGAAATCATAACTCATTAAATCTTGGAAGCTGCCGACAAGTCTGTCACTGACAATCTCACCCATTTTCTCAGCATAGAAACGACGGTTATCAACCTTAACGTAGCCTCTATCTTGAATGGTCGAAATAATCGTTGCGTAAGTAGACGGACGACCAATACCCCTTTTTTCCAGCTCTTTAACTAATGAAGCTTCACTATAACGTGCCGCTGGCTTAGTAAAGTGCTGCTTAGGGAAGAGTTCTTTAAGCTCAACTTTATCGCCTTTAGCGACGACAGGCAGTGTATTGTCTTCTTCGTTCTTTTTCTTAACGGCAATTTGAACTCGCGTCCAACCGTCAAAACGTAATGTACGTCCAGTGGCTTTTAGCTCGTAGTCACCCGCTTTTACCGTAAGACGACTAGCGTCATACTTTGCAGGCGTCATCTGACATGACACGAATTGACGCCAGATCAGCTCATACAAACGCTGAGCATCACGCTCCATATCACTCAAAGATGCAGCTGTTACTTTCACATTCGACGGACGAATCGCTTCGTGAGCCTCTTGTGCACCCTCTTTGCTACCATAGCGAATTGGAGCTTCAGGCAAATACTTGTCACCAAAATCTTTACCAATCATTTCGCGCACATTATCTAGTGCTTCTTGGCTTAAGTTGGTTGAATCGGTACGCATATAGGTAATATGGCCCGCTTCGTATAAGCGCTGCGCCATCATCATGGTCTTTTTAACACCATAACCTAAACGCGTACTTGCAGCTTGCTGCAGCGTTGAGGTGATATAAGGTGCTGACGGCTTGCTTTGCGTTGCACGGTCTTCACGTGCTGCGACAACAAAACTAGACTGCGACAATGCACTTACTGCAGTGTCAGCTTCAGCTTGAGTCACCGGGTTAAAAGCTTTGTCCTGGTACTTAACTACCTGCATTTTTAGCATGTCATCGGCTAAGGTATTTAACTCAGCATGAACATCCCAAAACTCTTCAGGCACAAACGCTTTAATTTCGCTCTCACGCTCAACAACCAACCGAACGGCGACTGACTGAACTCGACCCGCAGATAAACCACGCGCCACTTTTTTCCAAAGCAACGGTGAAGCCATAAAACCAACGACACGGTCCAAGAATCGACGCGCTTGCTGCGCATTGACCATATTGGTGTCCAGCACCGACGGCTGACTAAATGCGTCTTGAATCGCTGATTTAGTGATTTCATTGAACACAACGCGTTGATAGCGTGACTCGTCTCCACCAATCACTTGTTGGAGATGCCATGCAATAGCCTCCCCCTCTCTATCCAAATCGGTTGCGAGATAGATGTGGTCAGCAGATTCAGCGAGTGCTTGTAACTCTTTTACAACTTTCTCTTTGCCTGGAAGCGTTTGATATATCGCTTTCCAACCGTTGTCGGGGTCTACTCCCATGCGTGCGACTAAAGCTTGTTTAGCTTTTAAACTCTTATATTCAGCCTTCTCCTCTGGAGACATCTTCTTGACTTCAGCTGGTGTTTTACTGATCACCTTAGCGTCTTGACTCGACGATGTAGGAAGATCACGGATGTGACCTACACTCGACTTAACGATGAAATCTTTGCCTAGATATTTATTAATAGTCTTGGCTTTGGCCGGTGATTCGACGATTACTAACGATTTACCCATAGATTACTTTGCGCCAACAAGTTTCAAAACTCTGAAAATTTTCCCCATATATAGAGGGTTGTGTAAAAACTTTCAAGCTAATCCCTCTTTTATTTGAACTGGAGTACCATTTTCAAGCGTTTTTGAAATAAATGTGAAAAAAATTAGTGCTTATTTAAAAACTAATATTTCATTATTAGTCATCAAGTAAGTATTAGTTGTGAATTTTGATGCAAATTCACCATTTTTATAAATTATACCCAGCTTGTTTAGGCTTTGAGCTTAAGTATACTGAGCTCAATAATTACAACTCAGGAATAGAAATAGCACCTGAGCTACCCTAAAGGATAAAGAATGAAGCATTTTGAAGCCAATTTCGACGGACTTGTTGGCCCAACACATAATTACGCGGGTTTATCATTCGGCAACGTTGCCTCTTTAAACAACGCCGCCGCGACATCTAGCCCTAAAGATGCTGCCAAACAAGGGATCAAAAAAGCCAAAGCACTTGCAGACTTAGGTTTAGTACAAGGTATGCTTGCCCCTCAAGAGCGCCCAGACCTTCACACACTGCGTAGAATCGGTTTTACCGGCTCAGATGCCGCAGTATTAAATAAAGCTGCTAAAGAAGCTCCTGCGTTGTTACGCGCATGCTGCAGTGCCTCAAGCATGTGGACTGCAAACGCCGCAACGGTATCACCGAGCGCCGATACTCACGACGGTAAATTGCATTTCACTCCAGCAAACTTAGTCGATAAACTTCATCGCAGCATCGAACCTGTGACTACAGGTAATATTCTTCAAGCTACATTTAACGATAGCCGTTATTTCAAGCACCACCAACATTTACCTGAACACGCAAGTTTTGGTGATGAAGGTGCAGCCAACCATACTCGTCTTTGCAGTGAATATGGTCATGCCGGTATTGAACTATTCGTTTACGGTCAAGAAGCGACGAATCCTTCTGCGCCGAAACCACAAAAGTTTCCAGCACGTCAAACATTAGAAGCGTCCCAAGCCATTGCTCGTCTGCATCAATTAGATGATGACGGCACGGTATACATGCAACAAAATCCAGATGTCATTGATCAAGGTGTGTTTCATAACGACGTCATTGCAGTCGGTAATCAAAACGTTCTTTTTTATCATGAGCAAGCATTTTTAAATACACAAGCTAAATTTGAAGAGATAAAACAAAAGTTTGGTGAATCACCATTACATTTTGTCGAAGTACCAACGGCAAAAGTCGCGATCCAAGATGCGGTAAGAACCTACCTGTTCAATACTCAAGTGGTCACATTACCGTCTGGTGAAATGGCAATCATTGCGCCGACTAACTGCCAGGAAAACCCCGCTGTACATGCCTACTTAAGCGAGTTGGTCACGTTAGGTTCACCGATAAAACAGGTCCATTACTTTGATGTGAAGCAGAGCATGCAAAATGGCGGCGGGCCAGCATGTCTGCGACTACGCGTGGCGATGAATCAAAATGAAGTGGCCGCTGTTAACCAAAATACCCTGATGAACGATGCGTTGTTTACGCGACTAAACTTATGGGTTGATAATAATTACCGTGATCGCTTATCAGTGGCTGATTTAGCTGACCCGCTGTTACTGATGGAATCTCGTACAGCACTTGATGAACTCACACAGATCATGAAGCTAGGCAGTGTGTATCAGTTCCAGAAGTAATTGCTTTCAACCAAAAAACTACCAACTGCATTTAGGTAGATTTTTACTACCTAAATGCACATAATAAAAAAACGATTCCGCAAGGAACCGTTTTTTTCATGTCTAAAAGCTACATGTTCTTATTGGACTCAATATCTAGAGCTTTAACCCGCATCACTCACACCAATAGAAACAGATGAAGCATCACCTTTCGGTGTTTTCACTGTGATCACTAAGATACCATCTGTTTTTTGATTTGGTGAAGATTCTCGGCTTAATGTAAATGAGTAAACAAATGGCTTCATCGCTATGTTACTACCTATTTCATACTCAGTTGTCCCAATAAGTTCACCATTATCAGTTGTCGCACTTATCGTTGTACCGTATGGCAATGTATTATTATTTACATCTGATACAAACAGATACACTGTGCCTGTGCTATTAGTAACAAGATCGATATCGATTGCTGTTGATATGACGTCCGTTACGCTGTCAATATTGACTAACCTCATATAAGGAACGCTACCAGACATTACAATCGTATTGTTTCTAAAGACGTTAAGTTGAGATTGGAAGTTCCCAGTACCAGTATTGGTGCAATCAGCCTCAGAGCCTTTAGCACACAACAGGCCTGTATACTTATCATCTCCCTCATTGAATACTTGATCAGTATTGTAATCAATAAACTCTTCGTTAATTGAACCTGCTGGCTCGTTAACTAATTCAGCATCACCAACGAAGCGTGCTTTATTTCGATAGCGCCCATCTTCGTTGTGATCTGTAAATCCTTCAGATAAATCTAAGAAAAACTCACCACTATCGAAAAGACCATTGCCATTTAAGTCAACAAAACTTTCCTCGCCAATAGCATAAGCTGTCACAGTTGCTCTACCAGGACGAGGCTCTGGAATAACTGAATTACTACCGTTTAAAAATTGAGTAAGATTATTACCCATACATGGCGGTATTGTTGAGCTATTAACCCCATCACTAAAGCCACCATTGGGACAAATAACCGCAGTACCTTTAAATGGTCGCTGATCTTGGCTACGCCACTCAACTGAACAGCCGCCATTAGGATTGCCATCATCCTTTTTTCCTGTCGAGCAAGAACCATCAATACCACCACCTTCAGTTCTGAAAGTAATAGTGGTTCCGGCTGGCACAAGATTATTAAAATGATCTGCGGCTAAAATATTGACTGATACTTTCTCATTATCGTAATTCCAAGCTTCAGGATTACCAACACTCATCGACAAAGAGAAACTATCGTTGTCTGCGATACCTGTAGTGACAGCTAATTCATCAGAAGTATTAGAAATTACCGCATTATGGCCACTACTCTTACTTTCAGACCATAAGGCAAAGACTTTAACTGAAGTAGGAACATCACCAGAGTGAACTATGGTACTGACTTCACCAGCCGCATTGGTATAACCCACTGCATATTTGTTTGGCAAAGTAATGTCTGCTGGATACTCGGCATCACCAACTTGAGGCATATTGCTACAATTTGCGTAATCTTGAGCCAACGGCGCTGGAGTAAGGGTCATTCCACCCATATCCGTGCTTAATTCAAAACAAACCAGTTCGTTTGGCGCGGGTTGATTAGACTCATCCAACAACTTAAAACTAACGACTGAGGTTTCGCTTCTAGCCCCCCCACTTGCAATCCCACCAGTCCCTCTAAGTGCTAACAACTTAGGTGTTGACGAAACATACTGAATTGCACCTACGGTAACAGAATTGACTGTTACCGTAGTCGTCGCAGAAACGGAACTTCCGCCTGTAACAGCTGTTACAGTGATGGCGTCAACACCTTCACAACCAGCCGCACGATATGTCGCGAATCCTTTTCCAGCGTTTGTAATCACAGGAGAGTCAACAAATGCGGTATTGGCTGCAACACATTCCGAAGTAAACACAAGCTGAAAAGGCTGTCCAGTCGATAAACTGCCATCGGGGTTGAAAACGGTAACGTCCAAAATGGTGGACCCACCAGCAGGAATAATATTATTCCCAACGGTAGCACTGATGGTTAAACTAATATCAACACGTCCAATTTCAAACGCTTTAGTGCTAGTAACCTCTTGCACTTTAAGAGAAATCTCACCAGCACCCACATCTCCGTTTGCATAAAGGTCTAGGACCGCTTTCCCCTCTGAATTTGTAATCGCGGTGCCAGAAGCAGGACTAATTGCTCCTAGTGTTGTACCCGCAGATACCAGTATTTGCTGTAACGGCTGCGTACTCCCTGAGCGAGTAACAACAGCACCGATAATACCTGGACTATCGTTAGTGATATTATCAGTTACGGTACAGACTTCGAAATTTTTCAGCGTTTTGTCCCAGTCAACAGCACTAGTACAATTGTAAATATTAAATACTATTTCAGGGCTAGCTTCAACAGGGTCTATTTCATCTCCTGCCGTTTGAAAGCCTACTTTTGCACTTGTTTCACCATAAACGGCTGTTACTTCACCTGCACCTTCAATGCTACCAGCTGATAACAGAATCGATGCACCGCCAATACTGTCGGTTAACGCAGTGCCATTACTCGGTAAGAAAGAACCTAATGTGCTAGTAAAGCTAATTACTTTGCCAGCAATAGCTAACCCCTCTTTATCAACAAGAGTGATATTTACTCTTCCTGGCTCTGCCGAACTAACCACATTGGTTTGCACGCCAGTTGCACTATTAGTCAAGGCAATGCTTAATTCATTTGCCTCACCATCACCGCCAGGAGCATCACCTGTAACGCTATAACTATAATCGTCATCAATTGATTCACGATCAAGTGTATATGTTGAAGTTATCGTTCCCGCACCTGCAACAGCTCCAGTAATTAGGTTTACACTAGCTTGACCATTCGTATTTGTTAGTGCTGAACCTGATGAAGGGTTTATATTTCCCTCTCCACTAACATTAAAGCTAATAGTTTCAAACGGTGCAGCAACACCATCTTTCAACAAGGTCGCGATTACTTGGCCAGGGCTTACATTGGATATTTCACGCAGCTCAGCATTTGCAGAATCAACAACGGTAAGGCTCAGAACATAAGCATCAATCGGTTTGACAGTTACTTCATCACCTTTCGTTTCGAAGCCAATAGGCTGGGTTAACTCGCCAGCTGTCGCAGTAATTACTCCTGCGCCTTCAACTGTACCAGCAGCAATCTTAATAGTCGCAAGGCCATTTGCATCGGTTAACGCTGTACCTGATTCAGGTATAAAGTGTCCTAAAGTCGTCGTGAAAGTAATGACTTCATTTGCCAATACTTCATTAGAGGAGTTTGTATAAGTAACTCTGACAACGCCAGGCGCAGCTTGGCTAATGCTTGTTAGTGTATTCCCGCTTGCGTCAGTTAAGGTCAATACTAGCTGATTGCCACTTTCAGAGTCGCCGCCATCACCTGCCATTTTAAAACCAATTGGAGTTTGTGCTTCAGTCATACCCACAACACTGGCAGATACGGTTCCGGCTCCCTTAATATTCAACGTAGCGAGTTCAATAGTCGCTAAACCTTCGCTGTTTGTGAGTGCGGTCCCCGCTGCCGGATCAAATGCCCCAATAGCGGCATCACTTAACGCAAAGGTAACTAAAGTATTAACCAAAGGACCATTTATACTACTAGTAGCTGTTGCTGTAATAATTGCTGGTGTTTCAGCATTTATTTCGGTATTTGATATTGCCAACACGACGGTAATGACGTCTGTGGGCTCTGGATTTGGTTTGTCAGGATCAGAAGATATACTTCCTCCCCCCCCACAACCAACGAGAAAAAACGACCATATTAACGCAATAAAAATACTATAAGCTGACTTCATTGTCAGGCTCCCTGTTACTCAGATTATGATATCCGGTAATTATCTGATTACCTAGGAGCTTACATTACACAATTACTAAGCAACTTATCTACAACGAAAGCCAGTAAATTAATAAATAACATTAAAAACTTTAACTTTTACCCCATTTCAACTGTGGCACTTTCTTGCTAGGCTTTAATCTGCAAATTGAAAGCATAAAAATTATACAGGAAGCACTATGTCTGCTACGAAAACAAAAAAATTTGGCCTGACGAGTAAAATTTTACTCGGTATGACGTCAGGTATTATTCTCGGGTTAATTCTTCGTAACCTTTTCCCTGAAAGTGAATTCATCAAAGATTACATCACCGAAGGTTTTTTAAATGTCATCGGTACCATATTCATCTCAAGTTTGAAAATGTTAGTGGTGCCTTTGGTCTTTGTATCATTGGTCTGTGGAACGTGTTCTTTAAGTGAACCTTCCAAATTAGGTCGTCTGGGTGGAAAGACCCTCGCGTTTTATCTATTCACTACTGCTATCGCACTCTCAATGGCAATCCTTATCGCCATTGCCATTCATCCTGGTCACGCAACAATGGTGACGGAGAACATGCATTTTGATGTCAAACAAGCGCCAAGCTTAGCTGACGTCATTATTAATATTGTGCCGACTAACCCACTGCAAGCGATGAGCGAAGGTAATATGCTGCAGATCATCATATTTGCGGTTATTTTTGGTTTTGCAATCTCACATATTGGTGAGCGCGGTAAACGCGTTGCAGCATTGTTTACTGACCTTAATGAAGTCATCATGCGTGTTGTTACCTTAATCATGCAGCTTGCGCCGTATGGTGTATTTGCATTGATGGCTAAACTGGCATTGACTCTGGATATGAAGACCTTTGGCAGTGTGGTGCAGTACTTCTTTGTTGTCCTTGGCGTATTGCTCATCCATGCATTTATCGTCTACCCAACATTGTTAAAGTTATTCTCAGGACTCAACCCTTTTACCTTTATTCGAAAGATTCGCGATGTACAGTTGTTTGCCTTCAGTACCGCAAGTTCTAACGCAACCCTTCCAGTGACGATTGAAACCGCTGAACACCGCATGGGCGTCGATAATAAAATAGCTTCATTCACGCTACCGCTAGGGGCTACCATCAACATGGATGGCACCGCGATTATGCAGGGGGTGGCAACGGTATTCATTGCGCAAGTTTACGGTATTGATTTAACCATTACTGATTACGCCATGGTGGTGATAACAGCAACATTAGCCTCTATTGGTACGGCTGGCGTGCCAGGGGTCGGACTTATCATGCTAGCGATGGTACTGAATCAAGTCGGTCTACCGGTAGAAGGTATCGCACTGATTATCGGTGTCGATAGATTACTTGATATGGTGCGTACAGCCGTTAACGTCACTGGTGATACAGTGGCAACTGTTGTGATCGCTAAATCTGAAAATGAGTTTGATGAAGATATTTTCAACAATACTCAAGCAGGTAAAGTGGCACCGGGTTTTAACGCTCAAGTTCACGCTGAAGAGAAGTAAGCAAAGCTTAAAATCTGTGTAACAAAGGCGCCTATATCGGCGCCTTTGTTGTTTATGCTCTAGGTGGTGACGGTGTTTCCTCGTCATGATATCACTTCATCAACGGCAAAACTTTTAAGCTATGCTCAGCATATTTAGCTAACTTAATGCATCGCCGACCATAAAAAAGCCATCGTTCAGAAGGACTAAACGATGGCGTTTTTATGGTTTTATTTTAAGTTTTGGCTGGATGTTTATCCCAGAACTTAAACTAAGTTATCTTTCCCAGTATGACTCTTCTAAGCTGTCTTCACGTTCAGGTAAGCCACGAGATAGTCTAGGGCTATGTTGCGCTAACACTTCATAAGCGACACGGTTAGCATATTTACAAATCTGTGAGAATGACGAATAACACAAACCATCACGCTTATGCTTGCTTGAACCCGGTACGTTCATCTTATGGAATCGATTTGAAGCTAAATCATGCAGTAATGCCGCTAATGCACCATCTCCTGCACCGTTAGTATTACGAATTTTTTCTGGGCCGCCCATATACGGAGATATGTGCGCATACACTTTAAGCGGTGACTCACAATCAGCTTTAAGTTTAGGACGAGAAAACTCATAGCGGTTAAATTCAGGGATTGCACCTGGCAGTAACGTATGGGTGGTTTCACGTTTTTCAGAGTCTTCAGTATATCCCGCAGTATAAAGCCCTAAAGGCCCAGCTGTAGTCAACACCATGTCACACCAATCTAAAGCTGTTTGACTGGCTTGTAAGGGGTCTTTAAATCCAGTCAATGCTTCGCCTTCATCCTCATTCATGGCCAGAATACTCACGTGCTCTTGAATGAAACGCTGCCACCACTGTGGATCTTCCTCGATTAAGAAACGAGTGCCTAAGGTCAATACCACGGGCACCTCCGCTGCTTTAGCATATTCAATCGCTTTCATTGCGGCATCGGTTATCTTATCTTCGCCGCTTGCCCGCATGAGGTAGGCGGTCAAAATCAGTGCAGAACCACCCTGTACAATATCTCTATCGATATATTCTGGTGTCAATTTGTCCATTGAACCTTTGCTAATCGCAAACGTTCGTTCGCCGCACTCTGAAATAAGCGTGAAGCAACGACCAATAGGACCCGCGACAGGCTGCAACTGGTTTAAATCAACCTTTGATGAAGTATTGCAGAGGTAGCGATAAGCGTAACTGCCAATTTCTATGTTCTGACTCATCACGCCAAATAACACTGAGCGGTCATCAGCAAGAATTGAGTAATTGTGTACCGTGTTACCTATGGTGCCACCGGCAAACTCATCACTGACCAGCTCACGCTCTTTTAACTCGGTATACAAAGCATGTGCCTTGTCATCATCTATCAAAGTCGAATTCCCCTTGGGTAATTCATAGCGACTTAGTAACTCATCTTCCACTTTAGCTTCAATATCTACCAGTGTTTGGTCAATACCAGACACGTAAGTCGAGATAGGTTGAGGCTGTTGGATAAACTGTGCTAATAGCGGATCACGTTTTTTGACAGGAAAATAATGTTTAGACTTACGCTGACCTGGAAACTTCATATTGAGTTCTCTTTCATTCGGCATCCATGCAAAAGATAATTAAAACGGCTAAGGAATCACAATTCATTGTTCTTGGCAAAAACTAACGACTTGTGGCTTTCAATTCTAGCAACCTGTAGTGCTAACGCAGCTCACCACCTTAAAACGATTAAGCAAAAGGCTTAAAAAAAGTGGGGAATTCTACCATACCCAGCCTCATTCGCTAGCTGAAATCACTACTAAGCATTTAAATTTAGCACCAACCTAAGGTTTGCTGCTCAACAATTTGCGTTAACAAGTTGATATGCTGCTTTGAGTCATTTAAACAAGCAATAAATTCATAGCGCTCGCCACCAGCAGATCGAAATGAGGCTTTACCCTCTTCTGAGATCTCTTCCAGTGTTTCAAGACAATCAGAAGAAAAAGCTGGACACATAATATCGACCGATTTTATCCCTTCGGCTGGAAGTGCTTCCAACAGTTTATCGGTAGCAGGTGTTAACCACTGCTCTTTACCAAACTGAGACTGGAAACAGATCCGCCATTGTTCAGGCGATAACGCCAACGACTCCGCCACCAGTTCAGCTGTTTTTTGGCACTGCATTTGATAAGGATCGCCTTCTGTTACATAACGCACTGGCACGCCGTGAAAAGACATGAGTAATACTTCACCACGCCCTTTACTCTGCCAGTGTTGTTTGACTGAATCAGCAAGCGCTGCAATATAGGCGGGGTGATCAAAATAATCTTTATTGATCCTAAGCTCCGGGAAATCACGCTTGGTTTTATGCAGATCCGCGATAGCATCAAACACTGGGGCAACGGTAGAGCAGGAATATTGCGCGTAGAGAGGTAGTACAAAAATCTTGTTAACACCCTGCGATTTTAATTTATTAAGCCCGGAGTCTAATGATGGATTACCGTAACTCATGCCTAACTCAACAGGCACTTCAAAACCAAAAGTAGTATGCAGAGATTGTGCTAATTTATCGCGCTGACGTTGGCTAATAACCATTAAAGGCGACCCTTGATCCCACCAGATAGACTCATAGAGTTTGGCGACTTTTGCAGGACGGGTATTTAAGATGATGCCATTAAGAATAGGTTTCCAGATCCAAGGGGAGATATCAACAACACGAGGATCACTCAGGAACTGTTTTAAGAATTTTTTAACATCTGCCGCCGTTGGAGAGTCTGGCGTGCCAAGATTAACTAATAAAACACCAAATTGGGAGGTTGTGTCGCTCACATTTGTTCTCTTTTAACCAAGATATTCTGCGTCAGGCTATCATTGGAAAAACCATAAAAAAAGCCCACTTACGTGGGCTTTTTCAAATATGAGAACTAGCTCATAAACACATTACAATTTTGTGTCTATTTAGCCAAGTACTGCAACAATTTCTTGGCTAACTTTTGTCACTGTCTGGGTGCCATCGAACTTGTTATAAGTCGCGTCACCTTTAGCCGCAACCGCACCGTAGTATTCAACCAATGGCTTAGTCTGCTCATGGTAGATATCAAGACGCTTACGCACGGTTGTTTCTTCATCATCTGGACGAATAGCAAGGTCTTCACCAGTAACGTCATCTTTACCTTCAACCTTTGGTTGATTAAAGACGATGTGATAAACACGGCCAGAACCTGGGTGAACTCGACGGCCGCTCATACGTTTAACGATCTCTTCGTCTGGCACGTCGATCTCAACAACATGATCGATAGTAATGCCGCCAGTTGCCATTGCATCGGCTTGAGGAATTGTGCGCGGAAAACCATCTAATAGAAATCCATCAGCGCAATCATCTTGTGCAACACGCTCTTTCACAAGACCAATAATTAACTCGTCAGATACCAATTGACCGGCATCCATCACTTTCTTAGCTTCTAAGCCAAGTGGAGTGCCCGCTTTTACTGCAGCGCGCAGCATGTCACCCGTTGAAATTTGAGGAATACCGTACTTTTCCATGATGAATTGGGCTTGGGTACCTTTACCGGCACCTGGGGCACCTAATAGCATAATGCGCATCTCAATCTTCCTCTTATTTCGCATTGTTATACCAACCTCTAACACAGACAAAAGTCTAAAGTTTGGTCACGCGATTGGTATTATTATGTTTAGGGCGGCGATCTTCGCATAAATAGCCGCCATTTTGAAGCGATTTCCCTTCGACTTTAGCCTCACTTGAGGCAAATTAGTCGAGATATTGACCTTTATCAGTAAAGTAAGGTGTAAAGTTTACGGCGATACTGACTAGCAACACTATTACCTTGACCTAACGCGGTTAAAATCTCTAGGAATACCCCTTTCACTTTACCGTCTAGCGCAGCCATATCCTTCTGCAAAGGCGCAAATAACAAGGCAAGTGCTTCATCATTACGTTGAGCTTGGTGCAGTGCTTTGGCAAGCTCAATCATAACCTCAAGATCGTTTGGCGATTGCTCTAAATCAATTTGTAATTGTCTGATCTCTGGTGTGTCTGCGGCATCAAGCGCAAGTGCAAACTTGGCTTTTAAACTCTGATAATAGCTATCTTGATCAGCAAGTCCCACGCTAGCGAGTAGTCCTTGTGCATCTTCCAAAGCACCCAGCGACAGATACACATCCGCTAAAGGCAGTGCGATCTCAGCGATAGGCTGCTCGGCGTAAGCCTCTTTCAATAACGGCAGTGCACCAATGGCATTTTGTTCAGATAAAAATATTCTGGCTTGGTTAAGCTTTAGTTGCCATTCTGCCGGCAGATGCTTATCAAGCATTTCGGTAATTTGCGTCGCATTTTGTACACCAGCAAAACCATCAATAGGTTTACCTTCGTGTAAAACTAAGGTCGTTGGCAAATTTTGGATCTGGAAATAATTGGCTATCTCCATTTCAGCTTCACAGTTTACTTTTGCTAACACAAAGCGGCCGTTCTGCTGCTGCGAAAGGCTCTCAAGTGTTTGCATCAGGGTTAAACTCTCTGGGCTTTTATCGGCCCAAAATGCTAATACAATCACCTGCTCCATTGAAGCATCGACGATTTGCTGAATGTTTTCTTTAGTCAGTTCTAGAATATTTTCCATCACTTTCCTTTAAAACCTTTTAAATACCCAAAAAAAAGAGGCAGATTAACTGCCCCTTTATTATAGTTCTTTATTACTTAACGTTTGCTAACAACATCTGATTCATCAATTTAATGAACGCTGATGGGTCAGCTAAACTGCCTTTTTCAGACAATAATGCCTGCTGTAGTAAAAGATCTGACCACTGTGAAAATGCCTCTTCGTCTTGCTCGTCGTTAAGACGGGCTACAAGAGGGTGCTCAGGGTTTAACTCAAATGTTGGCTTAGACTCAGGAACCGCTTGACCAGCAGCTTGCATTAGCTTGATCATTTGTGTCGACATTTCGCCTTCACCTGCAACAACACAAGCCGGTGTATCCGTTAAACGAGTTGTTACTTTAACGGCTGACACTTTATCACCTAAGCTGTCTTTAACGCGTTTCACTAAGCCTTCTGATGCTGTTTCAAGCTTCTCTTGTGCTTCTTTTTCGCCTGCATCTTCTAACTCGCCAAGCTCAAGATCGCCACGCGTAACAGAGTGCATCTGCTTACCATCAAACTCAGTAAGATGGTTAATCAACCATTCATCGATACGCTCAGACATTAACAGTACTTCAATGCCTTTTTTGCGCAGTAGTTCCAGATGTGGGCTATTAGCAGCCGCTTCATGACTATCAGCAACGATGTAGTAGATCTTAGTTTGACCTTCCTGCATGCGCTCAATGTAATCAGCAAGTGATACATTTGACGTCGCTTCGCCAGAGTGAGTTGATGCAAAGCGCAACAAACCTGCAATACGTTCTTTATTAGCAAAATCTTCAGCAGGACCTTCTTTAAGTACCTGACCAAACTCAGCCCAGAAAGACAGGTATTGTTCTGCATCATTTTTAGCAAGCTTTTCAAGCATGCTAAGCACGCGCTTAGTTACCGCTGTGCGCAGTGATGTGGTCACTTTATTATCTTGTAAGATTTCACGCGATACGTTGAGTGGCAGATCATTTGAATCAATTAGACCTTGAGCAAAACGCAGATAACTCGGCATAAACTGCTCAGCATCATCCATAACGAATACACGCTGTACAAATAGTTTTAGGCCATGCTTACGATCGCGGTTCCACATGTCGAAGGGGGCTTTAGCCGGAATATAAAGCAAGCTGGTATATTCCTGCTTACCTTCAACGCGGTTATGGCTCCAAATCAGTGGGTCAGCGTAATCGTGTGAAATATGCTTATAGAATTCTTTATACTCTTCTTCAGAGACGTCACTTTTATTACGTGTCCACAATGCGGTCGCCTTGTTCATTGGCTTCCAGCTACCATCAGAAGCAGGAACAGCTTCACCGCCCTCTTCTGTAGCTTCAATTGCAGGTGTACCGTCTTCAAACATCTCAACGGCAACAGAGATATGGTCTGAGTATTTAGTCACAATTGAGCGCAGACGATAGTCATCAGCAAACTCTTTTTCATCATCACGTAAATGAAGCGTGATTTCAGTACCGCGGCTCTGCTTAGTAATAGTGTCAACGGTAAAGTCACCTTCACCCGCTGATTCCCAAAGCACACCTTCATCAATGCTATGGCCCGCTGCACGAGTACGCACTGTCACTTTGTCAGCCACAATAAAGGCAGAGTAGAAACCAACACCAAATTGACCAATTAATTGAGAATCTTTTGAATCATCACCTGACATGTTCTTAAAAAAGTCAGCGGTGCCTGATTTAGCGATCGTCCCTAAGTGCTCAATCACACCATCACGGGTCATACCAATACCATTGTCTGCAATGGTTATCGTGCCTTTCTCTTTATCGGCACTAATGCGAACGCGTAGATCGCCTTCACCTTCGTAAAGGTCATTATCCGTTAACGCTTGATAGCGCAACTTATCTGCCGCATCAGCAGCATTAGAGACTAACTCGCGCAAGAAAATTTCTTTGTTTGAGTACAAAGAGTGGATCATCAAATGTAGTAGTTGTTTGACTTCAGTTTGAAAGCCATGAGTCTCTTGTTGTGACATGAAATGTTCCCTTTAAAATTCGATTTAAGTACTGCTTGTTACTAGAAATGGGGTTATAAAATCACTTTTCAAGGGGCAAGGGTCGCATTGATTCTAATTGCACAAAAAAAGCCCAGCAAATGAGTCACCATTAACTGAGCTTTGTTATGACACTGACGTTAACCCTAGCGTTACTAAATAGGCAAACGTCCACTGAAAGACAATGCTAGCGTTGTGCTGTCAACGTATTCAAGTTCACCACCAACAGGCACACCGTGAGCAATACGGCTCACGGCCAACGCATGGCTTTTAGCCATATCGGCAATATAGTGTGCGGTGGCGTCGCCTTCAACCGTCGGGTTGGTGGCTAAAATAAGTTCACTGACCTCACCCGAAGCCAAATGGGTTTCTAACAGTGATAACCCCAACTCATCGGGACCTACGCCATCGAGCGGAGATAAATGTCCCAGCAATACAAAATAACGTCCAGTAAAATGCCCACCCGCTTCTATCGCTAGTGCATCAGCAGGAGTTTCTACAACACAAATAATACTCGAATGGCCACGTTTAGTACTGACACAAATAGGGCAATAGGTTTCTTCTGTAAACGTACGACATGATTGGCAATGGCCAACGTCAGACATGGCTCTACCCAACGAATCGGCAAGCTTAGCCCCCGCCTTACGATCGCGTTCTAATAGCTGGAAGGCCATGCGCTGTGCAGATTTAGGCCCCACTCCCGGTAGGCATTTAAGTGACTGGATCAACTCATCGACAAGTGGACTAAATTTCATTTAACGTTCCGCATAGCGAGGCAAACTCTTGCCTAAAAATAATAAGTATTGATTTTTCAAGAGCAGATATAAGCCAGAAACTTACATCATTCTTAATCAAATGAACCGTGAATGTTAACATAGATTAATCAATGATAACGCTAAATCACAGCGGTACAGATACGATAAAGTGACCAAAGCAGGCGCTTTGCGCACAAAAAAGCCCAAGTTACCTTGGGCTCTTAAAAACAATAAACGGCGACATCATACTGTAAATGCTAAACACAAATGCAGCACATATGTACGGTCTTAGAACGGCATCTTCATGCCTGGTGGCAACTGCATGCCGCCAGTGACTTCAGCCATGCGATCTTTTTGATTCTCTTCAACACGGCGAGCCGCATCGTTGCATGCTGCTGCGATAAGATCTTCAAGCATCTCTTTATCGTCTTCAAGCAAGCTTGCGTCAATATCGACTTTACGCACACTGTGAGAGCCCGTCATGGTGACTTTAACAAGGCCAGCGCCGGCTTCGCCAGTCACTTCCATACGCGCGATCTCTTCCTGCACTTTGGCCATCTTGTCTTGCATCTGTTGGGCTTGCTTCATCAAGTTGCCCATACCGCCTTTTCCAAACATACTCTAATTCTCTTCTATTATTTATCACAACAAATAAAGTGGGCTAATCTTACTAAATATAGACTGATTAGCAATGAAAGCTGAAATTTCAATTGTAAAATTATGACTCAGGTAACCGCTTAAAGTTCGACATGTCGACCAATTCTATCGACTTTCCTTTTTTAACCAGTAATTCTGGTGCATAAGATAACGTGTCTGGTGTTAACTGTGCGCCCATATTCTGGGCTAACCAATGTACATTCGCGTCAGTCATTAAGCCATGATGAGCTTGCGCGAGGATCTCTTTATGAAAACGACGCCGCACTTCAAGAGGGGTCTCTCGAGTACTGTCGATCCCCACTGACACACGCACTTCACTTGGCTCACCAAGCGCTAGGCTCATGGCTTCTTCAAACTGCTTAATCGCAACATCGGCTGCAAGATGCTTTTGATCGGGTTTCAATAACAACGACAACGGTTGTTCAAACTGATGGCAAACGGAGTTAACGGCGAGCTGTCTAACACGTCCGCCTACTTCAAGCTCAGCCATAAATCGGTACCACTTCAAATCAATGTCATTGCCGCTTAACTCGCCACTTGGCAGTGCGGGTAAGTTTAACGCAACATCCTGAACTGAAGTTGAATCAAGCTGCATAGCAGTGGGTTTATGACTAACCTGAGCGGTTTCGTTCTTCTGTTGACTTGGTACAACAACAGCTGCAACTGCGACATTGGCTGGCGACTCTGTTACATGAACGGCGCTTTCATCTTGAAATCGCGGTGTGGGATCCTGCTCATGAGGCTCTTCCCATGGTGGCCGGTCGATAATATTGCTGCTGTTATCAACTGGCGCTAAAGCTTTGCTTTGCTCCAATGGCTCGATATCGTCATCAATAGATGACCCCTCAGCGTCTTTATCTTCTCGCTTAGGCTTGCGAACTGGCGGCGCAAAAGGCTTGCGCTCATTAACGGACTTTTTTGTGGAACTCTCCTTAGGCTCATCATCACCTAATCCATCCAACAGAGAATCTCTTGCTGCTAATACAGCATCCAAAATATCGTCGCTTAAATCAGTCGTTGATACTGTGCTATCTGGCTTTTCTGTTTCACTTTGAGCCACAAGCGTATTTTGTTCAGCAGCAAGTCGCGATTGGGGCGCAACTGAAGATAACGTGTCTTGTGACAAAGGAGCTGAGTTGGGAGTATCAAAGTCAAAATCGTTGCCGTCAAAGTCAATATCCTGCGCGCCAGCATATTGTGCATAAGCAGATAGATCGTCTTCACCTTCATCGCCAGCTTCAACTGGCTGTGTGACCTCTGTTGCGGCTATCTCGGCGTTAGCCGTTTCAACTACACTTTTATTGGCGCTATGACTTGCAGTAATAGTCGAATCG
Organism: Shewanella sp. GutDb-MelDb; assembly: GCF_002836075.1. NCBI lineage: Bacteria > Pseudomonadati > Pseudomonadota > Gammaproteobacteria > Alteromonadales > Shewanellaceae > Shewanella > Shewanella sp. GutDb-MelDb. Next base: position 28,627 of record NZ_PJBM01000239.1, read on the forward strand.
ATAACTAAATCATTCGTTTTATTAGGTACCGGAACAGATTCAATACTCGGGACTATAACGGCAGTATTGGCGACTTCGATTGTTTCATTTGAAGTTGCAGTACCCTCTTCAACTAAAGGGCTTTGCTGCGGTTTAGTGAGCGGCGCTTTGACATCTGACTCACTAGACTTTGAATACCCTTGACTCTGAGCTTGGCTGAGTATGACAGCCATTTCACTGTTCATGCTCTCAAGGCTATTCAATACTGGTGTCGCGACTTGAGGCACCACAGCTTGAGGCTTAGGTTCTAGAAGCTCTGGAGTCTTGACACTAACAGGAGTGGTGACTTCATCACTCGCGTCTATAAGTGTTTTTTTTTCGGCAGCCATATTTAGCGACGTGGCTTTAGTTTCTGCTTCTTGCTGTTTTGAGCCAGCAGTTGACTCTGAAGTTAACGCAGGGATTGAAAGATTTGCAGGCGTGTCAGTCACCCATTTGGTCACAGGTTGCTCTGGTACAAAGGTCACTGCGCGCAATAATGCCATTTCAAGCCCTGACTTGGGATCAGGTGCATGAGGCAAGTCTTTACGACCTGTCAGCAATAATTGGTAATATAACTGCACTTGCTCAGGCGATAACTGCTCCGCAAAGGCTTTGATTTGTTCGCTATATAACGACATTTGCGCTGCAGCAGGCGCAAATTGAGTTAAGGTAATTTGATGCAGTAGCTCTAATAAACTTCGCAGTACTTCGTCTGGCTCAGCACCAAATGACAATACCCTAGCAGTGACTTGCATCAATCCCATGATATCCGCTTTGGCTAATGCTTCCAGTAAGGCTAAGACCTGTTTGTCATCAATACTACCGAGCATGGTTTGTACAAGTTCAAGTTTGACTTGTCCAGCACCAAAAGCAATCGCTTGATCGGTAAGGCTTAACGCATCACGCATACTACCGTTGGCCGCTTTTGCCAGCAGAGTTAACGCAGATGTTTCGAAATTAAGGGTTTCTTGTGTCAAGACATTGGCTAACTGATTGGCAATTTCATCTTGAGTCAAGCTCTTGAGATTAAATTGTAAACAGCGTGATAATACGGTTACAGGTAAACGCTGCGGATCCGTCGTTGCAAGCAGGAACTTAACATGTTCAGGTGGCTCTTCAAGCGTTTTTAGCAGAGCATTAAAGCTACTGCGAGACAGCATATGCACTTCATCGATAAGGTACACTTTATAGCGGCCACGACTCGGACGATACTGCACGTTATCGAGCAGTTCGCGGGTGTCATCAACTTTTGTGCGTGAGGCAGCATCGACCTCAATGAGATCAACAAAACGCCCTTCTGCGATTTCTACGCAAGCAGAACATTCGCCACATGGCGTAGCAGTAACACCTTGTTCACAATTTAAGCCTTTAGCGAAAAGACGTGCAAGACTGGTTTTACCCACTCCTCGAGTGCCGGAAAACAAATAGGCATGATGCAATCTTTGCTGAGTGAGCGCATTGGTTAATGCATGTAAAACATGAGACTGGCCAACCATTTGCTCAAATTTGGCAGGGCGCCATTTTCTGGCTAACACCTGATATGACATGGAACTCCCCAACGTGTCATGAATATGATTACGGGAGCACGCTCCTCGACTAATTTGAACAATAGCATGCAAAGGTTTGACATGCTATATCAAGCGTTCAAGGAGCGGTTTGGCGGTGATTAATTCACCTTAAACAGACATTTCAGCCTGATTATTCGCCTTCGAATTCACATAAGCTGAGTAATTCGAGATCCATTGTTGCGAGACGCTTTTCACCACCAAGATCCGGTAATGAGATAACAAATGCAGCATGATTAACCTGGCCGCCTAGATTACGGATTAACTTAACGGTTGCTTCAATGGTGCCGCCCGTCGCCAGTAAATCATCAACAACCAAGACTTTATCTTCACTAGTAATAGCATCGACATGAATTTCAAGAACGTCATGACCATACTCAAGCTCATAGCTTTCAGAAATAGTCTTTCTTGGTAATTTACCCGGCTTACGTACTGGAACGAAGCCAATACCTAACTCTAATGCCAAAGGTGCACCAAATAGGAAACCACGAGCTTCAGTGCCAACGACTTTAGTAAAGCCTTGTTCCTTGTAGTGTTCCACTAAAAGACCAATGGTTAATTTATACGCTTGTGGATCTTCTAATAAGCTAGTCACATCTCTAAACAAAATCCCCTCTTTAGGGTAGTTTGGGATGGTTTTAATGCTGTTCTTTATAAGTGCTAAGCTGTCAGTATTCATTACCATAATTCTTTACTTTATTGAGTTGAATTTGCTGACATGTTGCTAGCGACTATCGCCATAGCAAATGTCATCGAAGTGTGAAAATCGGCGTAAAGCTTAAGCCGCTTTATGCATAGTTGCAACAATGGATCGCCAGAACTGCTGACTCACCCCATGCAAAATACCACTACTATTGTTCACGGTTCCAAAGAGCTGTTATCAATTGGTTAAATTCGCTTTTATATTCAGTACTATGCACTAATACAGTCAAAGGCTTATTCATCGATCTCAGGAATGCTTCTCAAGTAAACAATGAGTCCAGTGCCAATGCAGGCTAGCATCACTTTGACCCAAATAAGCGGGACTATCGTGATACTGACAATAAAACTTAGGCTACTTACAATATAGGCCTTCTTCTTTAGTCCTTTACGCATAGCACCTTCTGCTTGCCAATTTTGCAGCGCATCAGCAAACCACGGGTGTGCCATCAACCATTGATATAGTCTGTCGCTTGAGCGAGCAAAACAATAAGCAGCCAATAAGATAAAAGGCACCGTTGGCAGTATCGGCAATAAAATGCCCAATAAACCTAACGCTAGGCTACAAAGACCAGCCAGAAGAAAGAAACCACGTTTTAACGCCATCAGTACCGCCCAAAAAAACAAAAAGCCACTCAAAAGAGTGGCTAGTATACCTGAGCTAGGATGAAACAGAGCTTAAATTAGCCCCATTACCTTCAACCAAGATAGGCTTGCGGGTAATGTCGGCAACAACATTACCAGGATAAAACCAACAAAATAAACAATGTTAAATGGGTCTTTAAACGGCTGACTCATGACTTCCCCTACAACTGTTGTTAACGACAATTATTGATCTAGATCAATTTTTGGCGCCATTATAGGGTTTAGCCGTGCTGATAGAAAGACTAATCCTCAATAAATTCTCTAATGATGCCTTTAGCACTCAATTGCATTAACAGGTCTACACAGCCTTGTTGTAATACCGTAGGCTCTATATCGGTAAAAGTCACTGATAACCATTCAATTAAATCTGCACATTTCACTGAGTCAAATTGCGACATATAAGCTAAAACCTGGGCTGTTAGCGGATTGAGCTGCAAAAAGCTCACTTCATCTTCAAAATCAGAATATATACAAAAAAACTGCGGCTCCTCTGTCGGCTCTTTTGGGCGGTAATCTTCGCTAATGTGTTGTACATCGTATGTATACTGGGCTATTTGCGATGTCGACGACACACTTAGCGTCATCGCTGAAATAACGTCAGCATCCATTACCGCCATGTCGATTATCTTTTGCTGCGGAACCTCTTGTGCGACGGCCACAACCAGCTCTAGCCATTCATAATGTGCCAGTTCCAGCATAAAAGGAGGATCGATTTCTGTTGCTGTGTATTCGGTTTGCAAAAACAGCAGAAATTCCTGGGAGATCTCAATAAAGATAGGTGTGTGACAATCATGATACACGAAGAACTGTTGCACTCGTTCTTGCCAGTCTTGTTCGCTATATAAACTCTTTAATACCGGGAAGGCGTTAGACACAAAGCCATCAATATTATTAAAAAATAGTTCGCGGTAAATCTTCATCCGCCGCGCTTCAATCCCCTCAGGTAGAGGATTTGATGGATCTTTAATGTAATCCATGAATTTTTGTTGTGTTTCAATAAAACTCATCAAGCGCTCCTTTTTAAACTGGCGATATGACGGTTTTGATAATCATGGATCTGATTAATTTCTAACAACAACTCATTGGTTGCTGGAATATTAAAATCTCGTTCAAGCAATGTAGGAAAAACACCATGGTACTGATGGCATGCCTCAAGTAGCTTCCATACCGGATCAACAATATCAGCGCCGTGTGTATCAACCACTAAGTCTTCAGCCTCTTCATAGTGACCCGCAATATGTAAATATTCGATTCTATCGGTCGGCATCGCTTTTAAGTATTCAAGCGCATCGTATTGATGGTTAATCGAGTTCACATAGATATTGTTAACGTCGAGCAGCATCTTACAGTCAGCTTCTTCCATTACGGCTGTAACAAACTCCAGTTCAGACATTTCAGCGCCAGGGGCAGCGTAAAATGATACGTTCTCCAATATTAAAGGACGTTCAATAATATCCTCTACTTGCTTAACACGCGCAGCCACATGACGAACGGCTTCGCCTGTAAAAGGGATTGGCATCAAATCGTACATATGTCCAGTACCAGAACAATAACTTAAATGCTCTGAATAGCTTTTTATCTGATGCAAGTCTAGAAAGTCTTTGACGTTTTTGACAAATTGAACATCGAGCGGCGCAGGGCTACCAATAGATAGCGATAAACCATGACAATAAAACTCATGTTTTTCTGTTAGTGCCCTAAATTGACGACCAAACTTTCCGCCGAGTGTCATCCAGTTTTCCGGTGCCACCTCAAAAAAATCAATGGCCTTAGGAACACCTTGGCAAAATTCATCCAACATTTCTCGCCTAAGACCGAGACCCACCTGTCCTTTATTTGTCATACTGCACGTCCACTAATTTATGATTTATATACCCAATCGGCTTGAGTATATACAAATAGGGCCAGCAAACGCTGACCCCGTTTAACTCAAGTGGAAAGCTTACTTAGAACCACCACACTTACCTTCTTTCTCAGCTTTCTTATCACCGCCACATTTGCCTTCTTTAGCTTTCATTTTGTCGCCGCCGCACTTACCTTCTTTGGCTTTCATTTTGTCGCCGCCGCACTTACCTTCGCCACACTTACCTTCTTTGGCCTTCATTTTGTCTTCGCCGCACTTACCTTCTTTGGCCTTCATTTTGTCTTCGCCGCACTTACCTTCTTTGGCCTTTTTCTTGTCTGCGCCGCATTTGCCTTCGCCACACTTACCTTCGCCTTCAACTAGCTGGTAACCGGCTTGCATCTCACTATAACCAAATGGGCTTGCTTGGACAGATGCAGCCAAAGAACTTCCAAGAACAACAGCACCAACAGCAACAGTAATAGCAGTCTTATTAACGAGTTTCATAATATCTTCCTTCTTGATTTAATCTACAGTATTTCGGTTACCAACAATGTATTTTGCTGGCTTGCTTAAAGAGACCTGTGTACCTACAAATAAATTTCATTTATTCTACAACTATCACATTTATGACGCATAAAAGCTGATAGTGCAAATATTGTTTGCATCTATTAGTGCCTGCTATAGCGATGTTTATCTTAGTAATTTGTAATAAATAGCGCTTATCAAGCAACAAATAGAGACTGACCAATAAAACAACAATCAAATAACAATACTGATTATTAATGATATAAGATCACTCTATACTCGCTTTAATTTGGTGCCGTACGGTGCATGATGTAGAATGCAGCGCCTTTTAAAACTGATGAGTGGACTGTTCTGTGCGAATAATTTTGGCGCCTATGGAAGGCGTGGTTGATGATTTAATGCGTGAAATCCTTTCAGCAATCAATCCCTACGATTTAATGGTGACGGAATTTGTACGTGTCGTTGATCAGTTATTACCAGAAAAAGTATTTTACCGTCTCTGTCCTGAGCTAAAAACTGACGGTAAAACAACTTCAGGCACGCCGGTAAGGGTCCAACTACTGGGACAAGAGCCTGGTTGGATGGCGGAAAATGCCGTTAGAGCAATAGAGCTAGGATCTAAAGGGGTTGACGTTAATTTTGGTTGCCCTGCAAAAATGGTTAATCGCAGTAACGGTGGTGCAATCATGCTGCAATATCCTGAGCAGCTGTATAATGTCGTCAAGGCCATGCGAGATGCAGTGCCTGATGAGCATCCTGTGACCGCAAAAATCCGTCTCGGTTTTAACGATAAGTCTCTCTATATGGAGAATGCACAGGCTATTTACGAAGCGGGTGCCAGTGAGATTGCGGTGCACGCCAGAAGTAAAGTTGATGGTTATAAGCCACCTGCTTATTGGGAATACATTACCGACATCAATGCAAAACTGCCTATTCCGGTTATTGCTAACGGCGAAATTTGGAATGCACAAGATGCACAGCGCTGCATGCAAGTGACCGGGTGTGACACTATCATGGTAGGACGCGGGGCCATTTCGTTGCCTAACCTAGCGGCAAGCATTAAAGGTGAAACACCTTATACGTGGCAACAATCACTGGCGCTGATGCTGGAGTACACCAACCGAGAACTCGCCGGACGTAAAAGTACCTATTACCCAGCCAGAATTAAGCAATGGTTTAATTATCTCAATCGTCAATATCCCGAAGCTGATACCTTGTTTCGCGAGCTACGGATCTAC